>NZ_JAPCIY010000001.1:0-157379 GCF_027707645.1 Aeromonas sp. QDB30
CCGAGCGGCCAAAGGGATCAGACTGTAAATCTGACGGCTCTGCCTTCGAAGGTTCGAATCCTTCTCCCTCCACCATCCTTCAGACAACCCGGCCTCGCGCCGGGCTTTCGCTTTTCTGGATAGAATCCATATGGCGCTGTCAGATCTGACAATTGCCCTTCCCGCACTTTTTAGCAACAGTGGAGCCTCATGTCGCAAGGAGTGCACACAGATGTTTGAAATCTGGGATGAAACGGGTCGCGAGCACGGGCTGACACTGCCCGAGCTGCAACTGCGGCTGCGGGATTATCAGGGAGACGTGATGGTGCGCTACCTCAACCGCCTCGGCCTGCCGAGCACCCTCTTCCTGACCATCCGTCAGGGATGCGCCTATCAGCGCTTCAAGGCGGGCTCCCCCATGCTCGACTGGTCCTGGCTTGCCCAGGCCATGCACGCAGCCCCCCTGGCTGGCGCCGCACCTGCACAGGGCCATGCCCTTCCCTGACCCCCTCCTTCCTGCCCACGCCCATTATCAGACTCTTCCTACAGCCTCCCTTTAGACCCTCCCTGTATGATGCGCAGCCATGTTCCGTCAGGTGAGAGCCATGTTTGCGTTCAAAGAAGAGTATCCCGTGAGTGCCATGGTCAGCATGGCGGATATCGTCGTCCCCTTTTACCAGCCCATCATCGGCCAGGATCGTCAGGTCAAGGGGTATGAGGTGCTGGCCAGACGCTGGGATGCCGGCAGCCAGGGTTATCAGGGCATCGATTTTGCCGCCCTCGGCGAAGATGACGCTCTGCACCTGGATATCGTCATGCTCAGGGCCATCATGCGCGATCTGCCCGTGCTCGCCCAAAAAGGTCCCTATGCGCTCTCCATCAACCTCAATCCGGCGCTCTCCAGCCCCACCTACCGCAATCTGCTGTTGCTGGTGCTGCTCCAGGCCCGCAAGCTGGGGATCGACATCTGGTTCGAGGTGCTGGAGCACGTCAGGATCAAACACCAGCACAGGGAGATGATCGAGGTGTTGCGGGCCCATGGCGCCCACATCGCCTGTGACGACTTCGGCTCCCTGGCGTGCAATTTCCAGCGCCTGATGATGCTCCCCTACGAGATCGTGAAGCTGGATCGTTCCCTGCTGCTCCAGGCTGTACGCAGCACCCACGCCCTCAACATGCTGACAGGTCTGGTGAAATACCTGCAACGACTCGGCATGGCCGTGGTGTGCGAGGGGGTGGAGACCCAGGCCCATATCGAGGTGGCGAACCGGCTGGGCTGCGACTACCAGCAGGGCTACGCCTACGCCATGCCCTCCCCTCTCTCCCGCTGGGCCTGAGCCGAGCGCTTGCGTGTCACGGGGGAAACCCGGGCACCTTTCCCATGAAATTCGGCAGGGTGCTGCCATTTTCCTGCCAAAGATGGCAGGCTGTCCCGGCCACACTGACGCCGAGGCCCGCCATGGTTCGCTTTGCCACCTTCAATCTCGCCTTCGATCGCACTGCACCCGGCATGCTGGGGGAAGAGCTCGCCCTGACCCGCACCGAGCAGGATGCCCTGCTGGCCCGCCTCGCCGACGGCACCTTGAGCGGCGCCGAGAAGACCAAGGCCCTCGACGTGCAGCAGATCCGCAACATCGCCGAAATCCTCCAGCGCACCTGGCCGGACGTGTTGCTGCTGAGCGAATTCGACAATGACGGCAAGGGCCGCGACACCACGGACCTCAACGCCTTCAACGACAACTACCTGGCCCACGCCCAGCACGACGAGGTGACCGCCATCAGCTACCCGGTGCTGCAGAACTTCGCCACCAACACCGGCCTGATGAGCGGCCACGACCTCAACCTGGATGGCAGAGTGAGCGGGCCGGACGACGCCTGGGGCTTTGGCAACTATCACGGCCAGTACGCCTTCGCCGTGATGTCCCAGTACCCCATCGATACCAAACAGATCCGCACCTTCCAGACATTCAAGTGGAAGGAGATGCCGGGCGAAGCGAACCCCGTCATCGACGACTGCCACAACCCCAGGGTACCGATCCCGAACGGCCGCCAGTGCGGCGATGCCTGGTATGACGACGCCGCCTGGCAGGCGCTCCCCCTCTCCTCAAAGAACCACGCCGACGTGCCGGTGCGCATCAGGCAGGGAGACAGGGAGGAGGTGCTCCACTTCCTTATCTCCCACCCGACCCCGCCCATCTTCGGCAACGCGGCGCGCCACAACGTCAAACGCAACCGTGCGGAGATCGCCTTTTGGCAGGACTATGTGGCAGGGGCTAGCTACATGGTGGATGACGCCGGCAAGGCGGGTGGCCTGCCCGAGGGCGCCAGGTTCGTCATCGCCGGGGATCTCAACGCCGATCCCCAGATTGGCGATGGGGATCTCACCGCCATTCAGGCGCTGCACAACCATGTGCTGGTCAACCAGGCCGTCACCAACGGCGCCCTGATCCCGGTCAGCCAGGGCGGCCCCGAGTGCCTCGCCAGCCATCCGGATCAGTGCAAGCGCAACAACAACCGCCCCACCCCGGAGCGCATCACCAGCAGCAGCGGCCTGCAGCTCGACCACGTGCTGCCCTCCGCCAACCTGAACGCGGTCGCCTCCGGCGTGTTCTGGCCGGCCAGCTTCGAACCTGGCTACCACCTGGTGTATGACCCCAAGCTCGGCATCGCCAAGGGAGTCAGCTCGGATCACCGCCTGGTATGGGTCGACGTCGCACTCGATTGACCGGCAGACAGGGCGAAGGGATGCCTTTGGCTCAGGGTGCCGGCAAATCTGTGCGCAGGCGCACTATTCCGGCGCCCGCGGCTTGCAGCGCAAATCGGGGTTTGCTAATACTCCGCGTCCATTGGATGAGCATCCCCTTTCGAGATAGTGTGCCGTGGCTTTCGAACAATTCGCGCTCGTGATATCTCTCTTCCAGCAGCTCTGCGTCTATCTGGTGATCGCCTGGCTGCTCTCCAAGACGCCGCTCTTCATGCCACTGACTCAGGTGACACTGAGCTGGCCCCACAAGATCCTCTGCTACCTCATCTTCTCCGGCTTCTGCGTGATGGGCACCTACTTTGGCCTCAGGATCGAGGACTCCATCGCCAATACCCGCGCCATCGGCGCCGTGCTCGGCGGCATCGTCGGCGGCCCTGTGGTGGGGCTGCTGGTGGGGCTCACCGGCGGCATCCATCGCTACTCGCTGGGGGGCTTTACCGCCCTGGCCTGCACCTTCTCCACCATCGCCGAAGGGCTGCTCGGCGGCCTGGTGCACCGCCACTTCGTCGCCCGCCACCGGCTCGATCTGCTGTTCAGCCCCTGGGTGGTGGGATCTGTGGCCCTCATCGCCGAGCTGATGCAGATGGGCATCATCTTGCTGGTGGCCCGTCCGTATGACGACGCCGTCCACCTCATCGAGAACATCATCGCCCCCATGCTGGTGGCCAATACCCTGGGGGCCGCCATGTTCATGCGGATGATCCTCGATCACCGCGCCATGCTGGAGAAGTACTCGGTCGCCTTCTCCGCCCGCGCCCTCAAGATCGCCGAGCGGGCGATGCGGGTGCTGGACAAGGGGTTCACCCAGGAGGCGTGCCAACAGATGGCGCGCATCCTCTACGAAGAGACCGGGGTGGGCGCGGTGGCCATCACCGATCGGGAGAAGCTGCTCGCCTTCATCGGCATCGGCGAGGATCACCACCTGCCGGGCACCGCCATCAACTCGGCCCACACCTTCAAGGCGATCCAGCACAACGAGGTGGTCTATGCCGACGGCAACCTCATCCCCTACAGCTGCAACCTGCATCCCCAGTGCCGGCTCGGCTCCTCGCTGGTCATTCCGCTGCGTGGGGAAGAGGGGTCGGTGGTGGGCACCATCAAGCTCTACGAGCCCAAGCGCAAGTTCTTCTCCTCCATCAACCGCACCCTGGGAGAGGGGATCGCCCGGCTGCTCTCCGGCCAGATCCTGGCCAGCAAGTACAACGAGCAGAAGCGGCTGCTGGCCCAGTCGGAGATCAAGCTGTTGCAGGCGCAGATCAACCCGCACTTTCTGTTCAACGCCCTCAACACCCTGGCGGCGGTGATCCGGCGCGACCCCGAGGATGCCCGCACCCTGGTGCACCACCTCTCCACCTTCTTTCGCAAGAACCTCAAGCGCCAGGGTGACGAGGTGACCCTGGCCGACGAGCTGGAGCACGTGAACGCCTACCTGCACATCGAGCAGGCCCGCTTCGCCGAGCACCTGAGCGTGCAGATCCAGATTCCCGAGCCGCTGCTGGAGTACCGGCTGCCCACCTTCTCCCTGCAGCCCATCGTCGAGAACGCCATCAAGCACGGTATCTCCCAGATGTTCGAGCCGGGCAGGCTGACCCTGACGGCGCGGCAGGAGGACGAGCAGCTGGTGCTGGAAGTCGAGGACAACGCCGGCCTCTATCAGGCCAAACGGGAGGAGAGCGGCCTTGGCATGAACATAGTGGACCGGCGCATCAAGGCCCGTTACGGCGCCGAGTACGGGGTCACCATTCACTGCGAGCCCCATCAATCCACCCGGGTGAGGATCACCCTTCCCCTGCAGGAGAGCCCATGCTGACTGCCCTGATCGTCGACGATGAACCCCTCGCCCGCGAGGAGCTGAGACTGCTGCTGGAGCAGGCGGGCAACATCCGTCTGCTGGGGGAGTGTGCCCATGCCATGGAGGCGCTGCCCGCCATCCATCGCCTCAAGCCGGATCTGCTGTTTCTCGACATCCAGATGCCGCGCATCAGCGGGCTGGAGCTGGTGAGCATGCTGGATCCGGATCTGCGCCCCCACATCGTTTTCATCACCGCCTACGACGAGTTTGCCCTGCGCGCCTTCGAGGAGAACGCCCTCGACTACCTGCTCAAACCGGTCACGGCACAGCGGCTGAACAAGGCGCTGGAGCGCATCCACCGGCTGCTCTCCCCCAAAGGTGAGTTAACTGGCCAGCCGCTGCCGGACCCGACTCGCATCGCCCAGCCCCTGCGCAGCATCCCCTGCACCGGCCACAACCGCATCCTGCTGCTGCCCCTGGGCGAGGTGGAGTTCGTTCACAGCGATCTGGCCGGCAATAAGGTGGTGAGCGCCCAGCAGCAGGGCACCACGGAGCTGACCCTGCGCACCCTGGAGGAGAAGACCGGCTTCGTGCGCTGTCACCGCCAGTATCTGCTCAACCCAGGCCAGATCCGCGAGATCCTGCTGCTGGACGGTGGCCTGGCGGAGGTCGTGACTCAGGGCGGCCACAGGGTGCCGGTGAGCCGGCGCTACCTGAAACCCCTCAAGGAGCTGCTGGATATCCCCTGATGGGGCGGACCACTCTCCCGCTTCCCTCGCCCGCCTGCCCACCCGCCAAACCGCTCGGCGCCCCTTTTCTGCCACTCGCAGGCAACACCCCGCCACTGACCTTTTCTGCGCTCCCCTTTCCCCACCGCTTGCGTAGAGTGCAGCCTGAGCCCGGCCAGAGTGGCCGTTGGAAAAGGAAACTCCCATCATGCAACACGCAATCACTTTCGTCATTGCGGCCCTCTGCATCCTCGCCATCGCCTATCGCCTCTACGGCGTGTTCTTTGTGCGCAAGGTGCTGCGGGCCGACGACAAACTGGTCACCCCCTCCCACGAGCTGGAAGATGGCAAGAACTATGTGCCGACCAACAAGTGGGTCAACTTCGGCCAGCACTTCGCGGCCATCGCCGCCGCCGGCCCCCTGGTGGGCCCCGTACTGGCGGCCCAGTACGGCTACCTGCCGAGCTTTCTCTGGCTGCTGATCGGCTGCGTCATCGGCGGCGCGGTGCACGACACCGTGGTGCTGTTCGCCTCCATGAAGCATCAGGGCAAGTCTCTCTCCGAGGTGGCCAAGGCCGAGCTCGGCCCCATCGCAGGCTGGTGCACGGGTCTCGCCATGCTGTTCATCATCACCATCACCATGGCGGGTCTCTCCATGGTGGTGGTGCACGCGCTGGAACGTAACGCCTGGGGCGTGTTCGCGGTCTTCATGACCATCCCCATCTCCATGGTGGTGGGGATCTGGCACAAGCTGACCGGCAACCTGCAAGCCGCCTCCTGGGTGGGCTTCATCGCCGTGCTGGCCTGCGTCTTCTTCGGCCCCTACGTGCAGGAGAGCGCCTTTGGTGCCTGGCTGACCCTGCGTGCCGAGACTATCAGTCTGGCGCTGCCGATTTACGCCTTCTTCGCCACTGCACTGCCGGTCTGGTTGCTGCTCACCCCGCGCGGCTACATCTCCAGCTTCATGAAGATCGGCGTGTTCGGTGCCCTGGTGATCGGCGTCATCTGCATCAACCCCGAGATCCAGTTCCCCGCCATGACCCAGTTCGTCCACGGCGGTGGCCCGGTACTGGGCGGCCCGGTCTGGCCCTTCATCTCCATCACCATCGCCTGCGGCGCCATCTCCGGCTTCCACGCCTTCATCGGCTCAGGCACCACCCCGAAACTGGTGGACAAGTGGAACGACATCCTGCCGGTCGCCTTCGGTGCCATGCTGGCCGAGTGCGTGGTGGGCGTGATGGCGCTGATCGCCGCCACCGCCCTGCACCCGGCGGATTACTTCGCCATCAACGCCACTCCGGAGGCCTTCGCCAAGCTGGGGATGCAGGTGGTGGATTTGCCCTTCCTCTCCCAGGAGATCGGCATGGATCTGAACGGCCGCACCGGCGGCGCCGTCACCCTGGCGGTGGGCATGTCCTACATCTTCACCAAGGTGCCCTGGTTCAGTAACCTCGCCTCCTACTTCTTCCAGTTCGTGGTGATGTTTGAAGCGGTGTTCATCCTGACCGCCGTCGACTCCGGCACCCGGGTCTCCCGCTACCTCATTCAGGACTTCTTCGGCGAGTTCTACCCGCCCCTCAAGCGCATCGACTGGATGCCGGGCGCCATCGGGGCCAGCGTGCTCGCCTGCGTCATGTGGGGGTATCTGCTGATGTCCGGCGATATCGGCTCGGTATGGGCCCTGTTCGGGGTATCGAACCAGCTGATGGCCTCGGTGGGCCTCATCATAGGTGCCACCATCATCCTGCGCCTCGCCAGCAAGCGCCGCTATATGCTGACCTGCCTGATCCCGCTGGCCTACCTGTTCGTGACCGTCAACTACGCCGGTTACTGGATGATGCGCAACGTCTACTTCAACTCGGCCGCCAAGGGCTACAACCCGATGAACGGCGCCATCTCCCTCATCATGCTGGTGCTGGGGGCGCTGATCCTGATCTCCGCCCTGCGCAAGTGGAGCGAGCTGTGGAAGCTGCGCCAGCAGCCCGAGTTCCGGGTGGCCGAGGCGACCGCCTCCTGATCCGTCCAGCCCTCCTCGGACCCCGCCTCGGCGGGGTCTTTCATTGGCGCTGCGCATTCATCCATTGGCATTGACCCGCCCCTTCGCAGTGGTTGAATGGGTCCCCGGATCACAGAACCGCCCAGCCCGGGGTGCTAGCATGCCCCGACGGCCACTTGGCCGCACCGGCCCAAGTGATCCTCCCTCCTCCGCTTTCACCCTTTGAGGACAGCTTTCATGGAACTGCTTCTGCTCAGCAACGGCAAAACCACAGAACACCCCGGCCTGCTCGGCTGGGCCCGGGAGCGGGTACGAACCCTGCTCGCCCGCAAACAGGTCAAGCGCATCCTGCTCATCCCCTACGCGGTGATCCGCAGCGACTGGGACGCCCGCGCCTTCGAACTCAGCGAGAGCCTGGGGGTGAAGGCCATCAGCATCCACCAGTTCGACGATCCGGTGGATGCCATCCAGCGGGCCGACGCCATCTTCATCAGCGGCGGCAACACCTGGCGCCTGAACCAGCTGCTGCACGAATACGGCCTGGTGGTGCCCATCCAGCGTGCCGTGCGCGAGCGAGGCGTGCCCTATGTGGGCTGGAGCGCCGGCTGCAACGTGGCTACCCCCAGCATCCGCACCACCAACGACATGCCGGTGTGCAGCGCCGCCGTGCTACCGGCGCTGGGCCTGTTCCCCCTGCAGATCAACCCCCACTACCTGGATGCCGGCATCAGCGGCCACATGGGGGAGACCCGGGACGAGCGCCTCGCCGAGTTCTGCGCCATCAACCCGAGCGAGCATGTGGTGGCCCTGCGCGAGGCCAGCCTGCTGCAGATCAGCGGCGACACCATCGAGTACTGGAGCGCTCGGGGCGAGGGCTTCAAGATCTTCAAACACGGTGAAGCGTCCCAGGAGTTTATGGACGCCGCCCCGCTGGCCAAGCTGACCCCCTTCACCCCCAGGATCTGACGCGACTGGCATCGCCAGATCTGATGCATCAATGAAAAGAGGGATGGCCCACGCCATCCCTCCCGTTTTCTTCGGCTCGCCAACGACAGACCCCACCCTGTGTGGCCTCCGCATAGAGGAAGTCAGGGAGGCGACGATCATCGGCGGCCTGGTTCACGAGAGGGTCGTCGGGACTGCCGGGCATCGGCATAGACAGGGGGCGGGGAACCTGGGTGCGCGTCGGGAGAGATGACGGGCGCCGGACACTCATCATGTGGAGCACCGGCATCGTCTCTTGAGGTGGAAAGAGAGCGGGACCCGATGGTCAGAGGGTGATCCTAGCGGCAAGGTCCCGGATCCCCCCTGACTCAACATCGGCCCAAGTGCGAGCCGACACGACTCATTTTTTCTGACTGAGCACCCATTCGGCCAAGGTCTTGGCCTCGTCTTCCGTGACGGCGTTGGCCGGCATGGGCACGGCACCCCAGGTGCCCTGGGTGCCATTCTTGATGCGACCGGCCAGCAGGGTGGCGGCGTCCTTCTGCCCTGCATACTTGGCGGCTACATCCGTGAAGGCGGGGCCGACCAGCTTGGAGTCCACCATGTGGCAGCCCACGCAAGGCTTGCTCCTGAACAGCGCCTCGCCATCTTGCGCCATCGCCGGTTGCAGGCCGAACACAGAACCCAGTACTAACAGTGAAAGCACGCTTTTTTTCATGTTGGTATTTCCTTTTGTTGATGGAGGCGGCAACGCCCCCGCTTGGTATCCGGCCTCCCAATCCCGGTCACGCTGGCGGCCCGGCGCGACCAACGGCATCAGATATCGGGCGCGGATAATGTTCTCTTACTGGCTCTCTTTATCGCCCAGCATGTTGCGAAATCCCCGCACGGCATTGCCCAGATCCGAACCGATGCCACGCAGGCGTCCAGTGCCAAACAACATGATGACAATGGCGAGAATGATCAAAAGCTTCCAAACACTGATCCCCATCATGGGAGCATCCTCTTGCGATCTAATGAGTGATAAGGGTGAAAAAATGTGGTCGATGCCAGCCGATCAATGGGCCGCCGGGCCGCCGTGCGACTCGGCCTGATGGGACTCGGGTTGCAGCAAGGCGAGATCTATCTGCCCGAATCGCACCAGCCTGCCGCCCTGTTTGGCGGCGAACGCCTTGGCATCCTCTTCGCGGGCGAACGAGGCCAGTGCGGCCCCCATGGCCCCCTTCAGGTTTGCGCCGACGACATAAAAGGCCTGGCGGGCGTCGATCAGGGCGTCATCATGAGGTTTCTCCCAGGTCGAGCGCGCCATGTCGTGCACATAGAGGGTGATATCTTGTCCCCGGTTTTCCGGTTGCAACCACCAACCGAACAGCTCGGCCGTGGAGCAGAACTTCATCGCCCCCTGTTTGCCCACCGCCTCCCCCTTGGGGCCGGGAAAGTCACCGATCGCCATGCCGCAGACGTGACACTCGTCGCCGGAGTGAAAGGCGACCGGCTCATAAACCTGTCGATCCGAGCCGGCATCGTTGCAACCGGCCAGCGCAAGCAGCAGGGCCATCAGGCTGCCTTTGAGATAAAAACCATTTGAATTCAGCATATTAATATCCTTGTTATACCCGGCTCAGAGCGAGCGACGACGAAACACGGCATAAGCCAGCCACAGCGACACGCCGACCCACAACAGCAGGCAGAGCCCGAGCAGCTCGCTGGGAAAGGGCAATTCGCTCCCCAAAGAAAGAACCCCCAGCCCGCCACTCTCCCCCTCGAAGCCGGAGAGGTTGATCAGCCGGTAGATGTCCGCCGGATTGAGCAACAGCAGCCAGGGCAGGAGGGTGGCGCTGAAGTGCCCCTCGCTCAGCACCAGCAAGGCCAGCAGCAGCAGATCGAACACCAGCACGAACAGGAACCAGACGCCCAGCGCCAGCCCGGCGGCCCGGGACTTCTCGCTGACCTTGCTGCTCAGTACATAGGCCATGGCGAGGAAGACCCAGCCCAGCAGGGTCGACGACACCATGAAACGGCCGAACGCCCAGACCAGGGTGGAGAGGGAGATATCCTCCACCAGCACGGCGATGGCCAGGGCGGCGCAGCCAAAGCCGAGCAGCGTCGCCAGCGCCAGGATCAGGCCATGGCCGACAAATTTGCCCATCAGGATCTGGCCGTGACCGAGGGGGTATGTCAGCAGTAGCATCAGGGTGCCGCTCTCCTCCTCACCGACGATGGCATCATAGGCCAGCAGCAGGGCGATCAGGGGCATCAGGAAGGTGGCGAGGCTCGCCAGACTCGCAATGGTGGCGGGGATGGAGGTAAAGCCCAACTGGCCGGAGGCAGCGGCGCCGAGCCAGGCGATGCCGACCGCCAGCACCGCAAACAGCAGGGTGATGGCCAGCAGCCAGCGGTTGCGCAATCCATCGCTGAACTCCTTGCGGGCAATGTTCCAGACCTGATTCATGGCTGAACCTCCTTGCGGTTCGCCTGATCGGCGCGCGCCATGTAGTGGCAATAGAGATCTTCCAGCGAGGGTTGATGCACCTCGATATCGCCCGGTTCGCATTCACGCAATAACTCGCGCAGCAGCGCCAGCTTGTGGCCGTTGTGCACCACCACTTCCAGGCTCTGTGTATCGAGCAGGCGCGTCTGGTGGCCAGCCCCCTGCCAGCGGTCACGCCAATGGTTGCCGTCCGCCAGCCCGTGAACGCGCATCCGTACCGGCAAGCCGGTGTCGGCGCGCAGCTGGGCGAGGTCGCCCACGGCTTGCAAGCGGCCGCCGGCCAGAATGGCGACGCGATTGAGGTGGGCCTCCACCCCGGCGAGCGCGTGGGAGCAGAGGATGATGCTGGTGCCCCCCTGGCGCAGGCGATCGATCAGCTGATAGAGCTCATGGGTGGCGATGGGATCCAGCCCCACCGTGGGTTCATCGAGCAACAGCAGGCGCGGCTCGCCGAGCAGTGCCTGGGCCAGGCCGAGCCGCTGGCGCATCCCCTTGGAATAGGTCTTCACCCGGCGATCCGCCGCGTGGCCGAGCCCGACCTGATCCAGCAACACCGCCACCTGTTGGGGGGCCGCCCCCCGCAGACGGGCGAAATGGGCGAGGGTTTCCCGCCCCGTGAGCTGCGGATAGAAGGTCACGTTCTCCGGCAGATAACCGAGCTGACGCCGCACCTCGAGATCCTGCGGCTGGCCACCGAGCACCTCGACCCTGCCCTCGCTGGGCGTCAGCAGGCCGAGGATCAGCTTCATGCTGGTGGTCTTGCCCGCGCCGTTATGGCCAAACAGCCCCAGCACCTCCCCTTCGTGCAGACTCAGGTTCAAGTCCTGCAATATGGTCATGCCCGCGATGCGCTGGTGCACGCCCTGAATATCGACCGCCTTCATGAGGGATCCTCCTGTTTCTGATGCGCCTGGATGGCGGGAGGCCGCATCAGCGGGTGGCTATCCTGCACGCCGGGCGACTTGATGATGGGGAAGGCGCGCTGGGCCCAACGCAGCACCTCGATGCCGGGGCTGTTCATCAGCAGCCGAACCTGCGGGTAGAGCCAGAGCAGCCTGTCCACGTTGTCGTTCGGTTCGTAGGCCACCTCGCCCAGGCCATCGTCGTTGCGATCCCAGCCCAGATAATCGCTCCAGTAGTTGCCGCGCCCCTCCACCGACCACTCCTGGCGCCGGGAGGCGACATATTTGACCTGCTGCCGGTTGTTGATGAAGGCGTTGTCGCTGATGCGGTTATCCTCCGACCCGGCCGTGAGATGGATGCCGAGCGTGCTGTGCTCGAACCGGTTGCGCTCGATGCGGTTGAACAACGAGTTGTAGATAAACAGTGCCTTGCCCTCGGAGCCGGAGCTCGCGGTCATCGCCATGTCCTCACCCGAGCCGCCGTCACGCACCCCCGTGACCAGGTTGTCCGTGAGGGTGGAATAAGTGATGTAATTCATCAGGATCCCGTAATTTTGATCCTGCTCGGAGCGATTGCCGATCACGGTCAGCTTGCGACTCTGCATGAGCGCGTAACCGGTGCGGGTACGGCGGGTCAGGTTGCCCACCACCCTGTTGTCGTTGGAAAACATGTAATGAATGCCGTAGCGCAGATCTTCCAGCCGATTGCCTTCGAGGCTGTTGCCGTTGGAGGTGTCGATGTAGATGCCATCGCGGGCGTGGCGTACCCGATTGCCGATGACCCGCGCCCCGTGCACCGCATAGAGATGGATGCCGTTGCCGCGATCCTGGGAGCGGATCTGCGGATCTCCCTCGATGACATTCTCCAGCAGGCTGACGTTGCTCGTGCCATCCACCCAGATCCCGCTGGCCGGTCCCCGCATCCGGTTCGCCTGCACCCTGGCGCGGGTGGCTTCCCGCTGGATGAAGACGGCGGCATTGAGTTGGGTGAGGTTGTTACCCCAGTTCGTCAGGGTGCAACCCTGCACCGTCACGTCCGGCGCGGCGATGGTGAGGGCATTGCCCTCCCCCTCGGCATCGAGCACCGCCCCCGCCTCGCAACTGAGCGTCAGGGATGCTTCGATACGAAACTGCCCCCGATACTCGCCGGCAGGCAGACGCCAGTGCGCCTCACCATCGGGTTGCAGGGGCAGGGAGCGAATGGATTGAGGTGCCGCACAGGCGGCCCCGATGCAGGAACAGCCCAGCACCCACAGCGCAACGGTGCGCCAAAGCCGTCTTGGCAAAGCCGGTAAGACCGAGAGAGGGTTCATGTCCAACATCCTGAAAATGCGGGTGGTGCCGGCTCGGCACCACCCTGACCCATGGTCAGGCCGGTTCGACCAGCATGCGACCCACCATCTCCATGTGGAGCGCATGACAGAACCAGCTGCAATAGTACCAATGCAGGCCTGGCTTATCGGCGGTGAAGGTGATGGAGGAGGTCTGCTGCGGGCTGATCTCCATGCTGACGCCGTGGTTGACCATGACGAAGCCGTGGCTGACATCCTCGATCTGATCGATGTTGGTGATCACCACAGTGACCTCATCCCCCTGCTTGACCTTGAACTCGGTGATGCCGTAGGCCGGGGCCGACGAGGTCATATAGACCCGCACCTTGTTGCCATCGCGGATCACCTTGTTGTCGGTCTCCAGCTTGATGCCGTCCTTGGTCGCCATCTCGACGGTCGGGGCGAAGAAGGGGTCCTTGCGATCCCACAGCTTGCGGGTCTTGATCTGATCCCGGCGGGCCAGGATGCAGTCGTGGGGCTCGGCGAAGGTGGGGCCGTCATGCACCAGCTTCATCTCCTCGCCGGAGATGTCGATCAGCTGATCGTTTTCCGGATGGAGCGGGCCGGTGGGCAGGAAGCGATCCTTCGAGAACTTGCACAGCGCCACCAGCCACTTGCCATCGGCTTCGCTGGTCTCGGTCAGGGACGCATGGATGTGGCCGGGCTGGTACTGCACGTCGAGCTTCTGCCGGATGTAGTCCACCTTCTCGCCGTTGTAGGCGCGCACGGCGTCGGCCATGTTCCACTTCACGACCTGACTGTCGATGAACAGGGTGGTATAGGCGTTGCCGCGACCGTCGAAGGTGGTGTGTAACGGGCCCAGACCCAGCTCCGGCTCGGCCGCGATCACCTCGCGCGGATCCTTGAACTTGCCGGCGAACAGATCGTCGAGCTTGGCGATCTCGATCATGCTCACGGTCGGTGACAGCTTGCCGTTGGCGATGAAGTACTTGCCATCGGACGAGGTGTTGCAGCCGTGCGGGTTTTTCGGCACCGGGATGTAGCGGGTCAGCTCGGAACCTTCCCGACCATCCACCACCGGCACCTTGCTGTCACCCAGCGTCACGAACTTGCCCGCCTTGACGGCCGCCTCGATGCGCGGGATGTTGAAGACCACCACCCAGTCGCGCTCGTTGCGCATCATGCCGCCCAGATCGTAGGCCTTCTCCGAGTTGTAGCAGGTGGACGCCGCATAGGTGCCGGTGTAGTCGGCATCGGTGTTGTCCAGGTTGCCATCGACAATCACCTGGAAGGCCATCTCCATCTTCTCGGCGTCGATGACGTTGAACAGGGTGTAGCTGTTCTTGCTCTGCAGATCGAAGCTGGTGCCATCGTTGGGATGGGGGATCACGAATTCGGCGTTGGCAAACACGTACTTGGTGTGGGGCACCTTCTGCAGGCGCAGGCCGTGAATGGCCTGGACGTTGGGCACCGTCAGCATCTTGTCGCACTTCATGATGTCCAGCCGGATGCGGGCGACCCGGCTATTGGCCTTGTCGTTGATGAAGAGGTACTTGCCGTCGTACTTGCCGTCGGTCATGGAGATGTGGGGGTGATGGCAATCGCCATTCAGGAACCTGGCGCTCTCCCCCATGATGTGGCGGCTCTCGTTGGTCAGGCCCCAGCCGGTGGCGGAATCGATGTTGAACACCGGGATCCGCATCAGCTCGCGCATGGAGGGAATGCCCATGACCCGCACTTCGCCCTGGTGACCGCCACTCCAGAAGCCGTAGTAGTCATCCAGATCGCCCGGCGCGACATGAATGTTCTGCTTGGCCTCGGAGACGGCCGCCGCCCAGCTCTCCCGGCTCATCACCGCGCCACCAAAGGCCGTGGTCGCCAAGGCGGCCCCCGTCAGCGCACTCGCCCCCTTGAAGAAGCTACGACGGCTGAGGCCGCCTTGACTCAGCTCCTGCTCGGTGTTGTCAGGATACTTATCACTCATAAACCGACTCCTTTATCATTTTCAGACGGGGCGAACGGACTCGCCTCGCGATGGTTATTGGTTATTCAGGTTTCAATGGAGGTGACAGGTATCCGTTCAGTGCCCACCTGTCCTTGGGCGCCACGCTTGGCCTGCTTGTTTTTCATCACCAGTGGCAGGCACTTGCGCTCGTTGTGATAGGTCATCTGGCAATCGAGGCAATAGTGGCATTCGTTGGCATTGATCCGCCCATCCGGGTGGATGGCCTGGATCTCGCACTCCTTGGCGCAGAGCTGGCAGGGGCTGCCACACTCCTTGCGACGCTTGAGCCAGTCGAACTGGCGCAGCTTGGTGGGGATCGCCAGCGCGGCCCCCAGCGGGCAGATGTAACGGCAGTAGAGCTTGCGGGTGAAGAGGTTGATCACCAGCAGCAGCACGGCGTACAGCACGAACCACCACTGCCGATCGAAGCCGAGGATGATGGCCGTCTTGAAGGGCTCCACTTCGGCGGCCTGCTCGGCCATCTGCATCGACTCCAGCGAGATGCCGAACAGCACCAGCAGGATGATGTATTTGATGGCCCAGAGCCGTTCATGCACGGCGAAGGGCAGCTCGAACTGGCGGACCTTCAGCTTGCGGGCCCCTTCGTTGATCAGCTCCTGCAGGGCACCAAACGGGCAGAGCCAGCCACAGAAGACGCCGCGGCCCCAGAGCAGGATAGTGGCGGCGGCGAAGGTCCAGAGGATGAAGATGACGGGATCGGTGAGGAACAGCTCCCAGCGAAAATCCTGGAACAGCGCATGGACGAAGGTCAGCACATTGACCACCGAGAGCTGTCCCAGCGCATACCAGCCGATGTAGATCAGGGTGAACAGCAGGTAGCCACGGCGCAGCCAGTGCAGGAAATGGGGTCGCCGGGTGAAGCGATCCTGGAAGAACAGGATGGCGGTGAGCAGCAGCAGCGCGAGCCCGATGATGCCGATCTGCACGCTCTTCTGGTACCAGATCTTCGCCCACATCGGTCGCGCGGCCTCTTCGGCGGCGGCCAGCTCCTCGGCACTCGGCAGGGGCCTTGTCAGATAGGACTCGGGCAACTGGTAGGGGAGCTCGAAGCTGCTGAAGACACTCTTGATGGGGCCGGTCTGACGCCGCACCAGCAACTCCAGACTCCAGGGTGAACCAGGATCGAAGGCGGTATGGGCGCGGATGGTGAAGATGGCCATCTCGCCAAACGTCGGCATCCCCCCGGCGTAGACATCATCGAGGCGCTGGAAGTCCAGATCGCGGAAGCTGATGGTGTCGCCGAACTGGCGCAGTTGCACCCGATCGAAGATGCCGCCACGCACATAGCCCGATCCCTTGAAGGAGTACTCCCCGCTGCCCAGCACGGCGATGGCCTGCTCGCCGGTTTTGAGCCCCTCCATCAGTGCCCGGTACTGTTTTTCACCCAGCAGGTTGCGACCTATGGTCGGTGGGTTCAGATGAGTGACGTAGAGATCGATGAAGGTATCCTTGGCCCGCTCGGCCGGGGCGGTGCCGACACCTTCTGCCTCCGTCCCCTTGAACGCCTCGTCGACCTGACCACGGGTCAGGTGCAGCCGACGGATGGCACCATTGCCGGTGAGACCGGTCCAATCGAGGGGCTCATAGAGGTCGCTACGCACCAGGGCGGGCTTGGGTCTCGCCCCCCCCTCCTCCTTGACCAGCCCCAGGGACAGCGCGACCTTGTGCGCCCCGTGCATGACGATCTCGTTGACCACCATGGCGGTGACGGTCGCACCGGTGATGGCATCGATTGTGACCGCATCCGGGTCGCTGGAGTGGCCGACCACCACCCGTTGCCCGACGCCGACACCTTTGTATCCGGCGCTGAAGTCGTGCAGCTTCGCTTCCGGGATCCCCACCAGCAGGATCGGCTCATGGTGCTCGAGCACATAGGCATCGACGATCACACCCTTGGGGTCGAGCAGTATCTGCATGTTGATCGGCTTGCCCGAATAGGCGGGGATGTTGACGACATCGATGGTCTGGAAGGCATAGCCCGTCGGCTTGCCCCCTTTGGTCAGGGTGCGCACCTGATAGGGACCGCTGGCCTTGGAAATAATGGCGCCCGGAAAGAACTGCTCGATGCGGGTCTGCTCGACCGGGTACGTTTTGGCGGTGAGACTCAGGCTGGGGAGGAGCAGCAAGGTCATCAACAGCAATGCCCAGAGGCGGGATAACGAGAGCAATGGGTAAGGCCCTGATCGCATCATCATATTCATATGCCCCTTTCCGCCAGAGTCCCTTGAGATGCCAACCTGCGTTGCTGCCAAAATCCATGCCCTGCTCACAACGCTCAATGGTAACCATTTAAAACCCATGGCTAATGGAGATCAACCTAAATAGACAACTGAGTTGCATAATTGAAAGCACCATCACACTTATGCCCGCGAATCTCATGTCGGAGCGCAACCTTTGGTCATTGATCGGGTTGATGCCCTTTGTCGGACGGATACTGGCCTCGGCCACGCTTTATGGTCATGCTAGGGAACACCCAATCGGCAGGAGAGCGCAGATGAACATCAGGATGGAAAGAGACAGCCTGGGGGAGATAGCCGTCCCGGCGGACAGACTCTGGGGCGCCCAGACCCAGCGCTCCCTGCACCACTTCAACATCTCGGGGGAGCGCCAGCCCAGGGAGATCATTCATGCCCTGGCCCGCATCAAGTCCGCCTGCGCCCGGGTCAATCACGCCCTGGGACTGCTGCCCGCGCGCAAGGCCCAGGCCATCATGGCGGCCGCCGACGAGATCCTGTGCGGCCAGCACGACGCCGAGTTTCCCCTGATGGTGTGGCAGACCGGCTCCGGCACCCAGACCAACATGAACCTCAACGAGGTGCTGGCGAACCGGGCCAGCGAGCTGCTCGGCGGCCCCCGTGGCGAGGGGCGGCTGGTACACCCCAACGACGAGGTGAACAAGAGCCAGTCCAGCAACGACGTCTTCCCGAGCGCCATGAACCTGGCCGCCGTCACCGCCATCACGGGCCGGCTGCTGCCGGCGCTCGTCCCCCTGAAAGAGACCCTGGCGAGCAAGGCCGCCGCCTTCGACCACATCGTCAAGATTGGCCGCACCCATTTGCAGGATGCCACTCCCCTCACCCTGGGCCAGGAGATCTCCGGCTGGGTCGCCCAGCTCAGTCAGGGGGAGCGCCACATCCGGGCCGCCCTGCCCCATCTGTGCGAGCTGGCGCTGGGGGGCACGGCGGTGGGTACCGGCCTCAACTGTCCCCCAGGTTTTGCCGACGCGGTGGCCAGGACCCTGGCCGAGCAGACCGGTCTGCCGCTGGTGAGCGCTCCCAACAAGTTCGAGGCCCTGGCGGCAAGCGACGCCCAGGTCCATGCCCACGGCGCCCTCAAGACCCTGGCGGCCTCCCTGATGAAGATCGCCAACGACGTGCGCTGGCTCGCGAGCGGCCCCCGCAGCGGGCTGGGGGAGCTCATCATTCCGGAAAACGAGCCAGGCTCCTCCATCATGCCCGGCAAGGTCAACCCGACCCAGTGCGAGGCGCTCACCATGCTGTGCGCCCAGGTGATGGGCAACGATGTGGCCATCAACCTCGGCGGCGCCAGCGGCAACTTCGAGCTCAACGTGTTCAGGCCGATGATCGCTTACAACTTCCTGCAGAGCGTGCGGCTGCTGGCGGATGGCATGCAGAGCTTCCACGAGCACTGCGCCCTCGGCATCACGGCGAACCGGGCGCGCATCGACGAGCTGCTGACCCGCTCCCTGATGCTGGTGACGGCCCTTAACCCCCATATCGGCTATGACAAGGCGGCCGAGATCGCCAAGCGGGCGCACCATCAGGGACTGAGTCTGCGGGAGGCGGCCATTGCCTCGGGCTACCTCAGCGCGGAGCAGTTCGATGCCTGGGTGATCCCCGCTGACATGGTGGGTCGCACGTCATAAGGCAGCGCAGCGCACGGCAATCCCATGCCCGGGGCATACCAGCGCAGGTGGCAGGCGCAGCAAATAGGGACAGTGATGGGAAATAAAGATGAAAAGGGTGCCATGGCGCCCTTTTCATTGCAGATCTGCCGTCAGGTCTTGCTCTGGCAGTTGAACATCCAGTGGGTGCCGAACTTGTCCACCAGGGATCCGAAATAGGCCCCCCAGAACATCTCCGCCAGCGGCATCTCCACCTTACCCCCTTCGGCCAGGGCCGCAAACAGGCGATCGGTCTCGGCCCGACTGTCCGGCTCCAGGTTGAGGTAGCTGTTGTTGCCCTGCACCAGGGTGAAGCCCATGCTGGCCGGGGCATCTGTGCCCATCAGCACGTGGCCGCCGAGGATGGGCAGCGCCACGTGCATCACCAGCTCCCCGTCTTCCTCCGACAGGGGGGGCTGGTCCGGGCAGCCGGGGGAATCCTTGAAGCGGTGGATGGGACCGGCGAAGTCGCCGCCGAACACCTCGCGATAGAAGAGGAAGGCAGCCTCCGTCTCCCGGGCAAAATTGAGATAGGTACTGACACGCGCCATGGGTTTCTCCTTGTCACCGATAGCTGGCCCCTGTGGCCAGCTAACAGCATAGAAGAGCACGGGGCACCGTCAGGTGGCGATCCGGTCCCCCTCCCCGCCTGGGGGAGCCGCGCTCACAGCCCAGGTTCGGTCGAACACGCAAAAGTGCAACCCGATTCGCAGTGGGTTGCACCTCATGTAGGCATTCATAAGATGCATTGCCAACCCATTAATAATGCTGTGAAAAGCGGACAAGCGGCGGGCTTGAAAGGAGCCTGATGGAGACCGGATTCATGGAAGAATTCAACAATGTAACCAATACATTAAAATTTCTTGCTTGAAGGTTGCGCCTGGTTGCACCATCATCGGCGAAATTTAACCGTCCGGTAATATTGTTACCTTCTAGATACAGGAAGTCCCATGGCCACTACCACCCTCGGCGTCAAACTCGATGAAGCGACCCGCGACCGCCTCAAACAGGCTGCGCAGACCCTGGATCGCACTCCCCACTGGCTGATCAAGCAAGCCATCTTCACCTATCTGGAGCAACTGGATCGCGGTCTGACCCCGCCCGAGCACTCCGGGCTGGCTGCCGCCGCCGGGGAAGAGGCCGTCGAGACCCTGACCGAGCAGGGCATCCAGGTCTTCCTCGAGTTTGCCGAGAGCATTCTGCCCCAGTCCGTGCTGCGGGCCGCCATCACGGGGGCTTATCGCCGCCCCGAGACCGAAGCCGTCCCCATGCTGCTGGAGCAGGCCCGTCTGCCCAAGGAGAAGGCTGACGCGACCCAGAAGCTGGCCATGGGCATCGCCGAGAAGCTGCGCAACCAGAAGAGCGCCAGCGGCCGTCAGGGCCTGGTCCAGGGGCTGCTTCAGGAGTTCTCCCTCTCCTCCCAGGAAGGGGTGGCCCTGATGTGCCTAGCGGAGGCGCTGCTGCGCATCCCCGACAAGGCGACCCGGGATGCCCTCATCCGCGACAAGATAAGCGGCGGCAACTGGAGCCAGCACCTGGGCCAGAGCACCTCATTGTTCGTCAACGCAGCCTCCTGGGGTCTGCTCATCACCGGCAAGCTGGTGGCCACCCACAACGAGGCGGGCATGAACAGCTCCCTCAAGGGACTCATCGGCAAGGGGGGTGAGCCGCTCATCCGCAAGGGCGTCGACATGGCGATGCGCCTGATGGGTGAGCAGTTCGTCACCGGCGAGACCATCGCCGAAGCGCTGGCGAACGCAGGCGGCATGGAGAGCAAAGGGTTCCGCTACTCCTACGACATGCTGGGGGAAGCGGCCCTGACCGAGGAGGACGCCAAACGCTATCTGGCCTCCTACGAGCAGGCCATCCACGCCATCGGCAAGGCCTCCCATGGTCGCGGCATCTACGAGGGGCCGGGCATCTCCATCAAGCTCTCCGCCCTGCATCCGCGCTACAGCCGCGCCCAGTACGATCGCGTCATGGAGGAGCTCTACCCCACCTTGCTGGGCCTCACCCAGCTCGCCAGGCAGTATGACATCGGTATCAACATCGACGCCGAGGAGGCCGATCGCCTGGAGATCTCCCTCGATCTGCTGGAGAAGCTCTGCTTCGATCCGTCCCTCGCCGACTGGAACGGCATCGGCTTCGTCATCCAGGCCTACCAGAAGCGCTGCCCCTATGTGATCGACTACGTTATCGATCTCGCCAAGCGCAGCCGTCACCGCCTGATGATCCGTCTGGTGAAGGGCGCCTACTGGGACAGCGAGATCAAGCGCGCCCAGCAGGAAGGGCTGGAAGGCTACCCGGTCTATACTCGCAAGCCCTACACGGACGTCTCCTACCTCGCCTGCGCCCGCAAGCTGCTGGCGGTGCCCGAGGCCATCTATCCCCAGTTCGCCACCCACAACGCCCACTCCCTGTCTGCCATCTATCAGCTGGCGGGTCAGAACTACTACCCGGGTCAGTACGAGTTCCAGTGCCTGCACGGCATGGGTGAACCGCTCTACGAACAGGTGGTCGGCAAGGTGGCCGACGGCAAGCTGGGTCGCCCCTGCCGCATCTATGCACCGGTAGGCAGCCACGAGACCCTGCTCGCCTACCTGGTGCGCCGCCTGCTGGAGAACGGGGCCAACACCTCCTTCGTCAACCGCATCGCGGACAACAACATCTCCCTCTCGGACCTGGTGCAGGATCCGGTGCAGCAGATCGAGCAGATGGCCGCCCGTGAAGGGACCCTGGGTCTGCCCCATCCGCGCATCCCCCTGCCCCGGGATCTCTACGGCGAGGCGCGCCCGAACTCCGCAGGTCTGGATCTCGCGAACGAGCACCGCCTGGGGTCACTCTCCGCCGCCCTGCTCGCCAGCACCAACACCGCCTATCAGGCCGTGCCCATGCTGGGTTGCGACACCGAGGCGCCGACCCAGTTCCAGCCCGTGCTCAACCCGGCGGATCACCGCGATGTCGTCGGTCAGGTGAGCGAAGCCACGGTAGCGCTGGTGGACAAGGCGCTCGCCTGCTCCCTCACGAGCGGCCAGATCTGGCAGTCCACCCCGCCAGCCGAGCGGGCCGCCGTGCTGGACAGGGCAGCCGATCTGATGGAATCCGAACTGCAACCCCTGATGGGCCTGCTGGTTCGCGAATCCGGCAAGACCTTCGCCAACGCCATCGCCGAGGTGCGCGAGGCGGTGGACTTTTTGCGCTACTACGCCGCCCAGGCGCGCAACCACTTCGCCAACGACACCCACAGGCCGCTCGGCCCCGTGGTCTGCATCAGCCCCTGGAACTTCCCCCTGGCCATCTTCAGCGGCCAGGTGTGCGCGGCCCTGGCCGCCGGCAATACGGTGCTGGCCAAGCCTGCCGAGCAGACCCCCCTCATCGCGGCACAAGCGGTGCGCATCCTGCTGGAAGCGGGGGTTCCCGCCGGTGCGGTGCAACTGCTGCCGGGCCGTGGTGAGACCGTGGGTGCGGCGCTCATCGCGGACGAACGGGTGCGCGGCGTCATGTTCACCGGCTCCACCGAGGTGGCGGGCATCATCTCCTGCAACCTGGCCGGTCGCCTCGACGCCCAGGGTCGCACCATTCCCCTCATCGCCGAGACCGGCGGCCAGAACGCCATGATCGTCGACTCCTCCGCCTTGACCGAACAGGTGGTGATGGATGTCATCTCCTCGGCGTTCGACAGCGCCGGTCAGCGCTGCTCCGCCCTGCGAGTGCTGTGCGTGCAGGATGACGTGGCGGATCGGGTGATCCGGATGCTCAAGGGCGCCATGGCCGAGTACAAGGTCGGCAGCCCCGAGCACCTCTCCACCGACATCGGCCCCGTCATCGACGCCGAGGCCAAGACCAACATCGAACGCCACATCAAGGCCATGGGCGACAAGGGGCGCAAGGTGCACCAGATCGCTCGCACCCAGGGGGATGCCTGCAGCCGCGGCACCTTCGTGCTGCCGACCCTGATCGAGCTCGACAGCCTGGACGAACTGGGACGCGAAGTGTTCGGCCCTGTGCTGCACCTGGTCCGCTACCCGCGCACCCGGCTCGGGGAGCTGCTCGAGCAGATCAACGGCAGCGGTTACGGCCTGACCCTGGGTGTCCATACCCGCATCGACGAGACCATCGCCCAGGTGGTGAATGTGGCCAAGGTGGGCAACCTCTACGTCAACCGCAACATCGTAGGCGCCGTGGTCGGGGTGCAACCCTTCGGTGGGGAAGGGCTTTCCGGCACTGGTCCCAAGGCCGGTGGCCCGCTCTACATGTATCGCCTGCTCGGCGCCCGTCCCCAGGAGGCGGTGGCCAACCAGCTGCACCAGGAGTCCGGTGCCCTGCATGCCGAGGCGAAAGCCCCCCTCGTGGCCCTGCGCGACTGGGCGAGCAAGCAGGATCCGGCCCTCGCCGCCCTGTGCGATCACTACGCCGCGCTCTCCCAGAGCGGCCGTACCCAGTTGCTGACCGGCCCCACCGGCGAGCGCAACAGCTACAGCCTGCTGCCCCGGGAACGGGTGCTCTGTCTTGCCCAGGAGAAGGCCGACCTGCTGGCCCAGCTGGCCGCCTGTCTGGCGGTCGGCAGCCAGGTGCTGCTGCCGGACGATGCCCAGACACGCGCCCTGCTCTCTTCCCTGCCGACCGAGGCGCGGGATCCCATCGCGCTGGTGGCGGACTGGGCCACGGGGGAGACGGACTTCGATGCCCTGCTGCACCACGGCGACTCGGATCAGTTGCGGGAGGTGGGCAAGCTCGCCGCCGCGCGCCAGGCAGCCCGTAACGGCGCCATCATCGGTGTGCACGGCCTGCATCGCGGCGAGACCGACATCCCGCTGGAGCGCCTGCTCATCGAGCACGCCCTCTCGGTCAACACCGCCGCCGCCGGTGGCAACGCCAGCCTGATGACCATAGGCTAAGCGCCGCATAGTGACGGAGACTCAAGCCCCGCAGATGCGGGGCTTGTTCTTTCGTCTATGGGACACGCCCATGAAAAAGGCCGCCCTTGTCGGGGCGGCCTTTTTGTTCTCCCCTCGCGGGAGAAGGGTGGGGGATGAGGGGCGACTCGCCTACACGTACTCCATAAAGACGCGGGAGGTGAGCTTGGTGATGAGCTCATAGGGAATGGTGCCGATCTGGTCGGCCACCCGCTCCACCGGCAGCCCTTCCCCCCAGAGCACCGCCTCGTCGCCGGCCTTGTCGGTGGCGCCGGGGCCGAGATCCACCGTGGTCATGTCCATGGAGACGCGGCCCACCAGGGGCACGATGCGGCCATTGACCAGCACTGGCGTGCCGTTGGGGGCCATGCGCGGATAACCGTCGCCATAGCCGATGGCAATCACCCCGAGCCGGGTATCGCGATCCGACACCCAGTTGGCGCCATAGCCTACCGGCTCGCCCGCCTTGTGATCGCGCACCGCGATGAGCTGGGTCTTGAGGGTCATCACCGGCTGGAGGTCATAATCCGCCGCCACCGTATTGGGGAAAGGCGAGACGCCATAGAGGATGACGCCGGGGCGCACCCAGTCGCAGTGGGAATCCGGCCAGGCCAGGATGCCTGCCGAGTTGGCCATGGCGCGCTCGCCCGACAGCGGCGCAGTCAGCTGGCTGAACAAGTCGATCTGCTCGCGGGTGGTGGGCTGTTCCAGCTCATCGGAGCGGCTGAAGTGGGTCATGACGTTGAACGGCTGCACCACGTTCTTGCACTTGCCGAGGCGCTCGATAAAGACGGGCATCTCCTCGGCCCGTACCCCGAGGCGGTGCATGCCGGTGTCGAGCTTGAGCCAGGCCACCACGGGGGCAGGCAGCTCCGCCTGCTCCAGCGCTTCGAGCTGCTCCCAGGTGTGCACCGCGGTCTGCAGGTTGTTGGCCGCCAGCACCGGCAGGTCGGCGGCGCTGAAGAAGCCCTCCAGCAGCACGATGGGCTTGACCACGGCGCAGGAGCGCAGCATCAGCGCCTCTTCGATGCGGGCCACCGCGTAGGCGTCCGCATCCACCAGGGTGCGGGCGACCGGCAGCAGGCCGTGGCCATAGGCGTTGGCCTTGACCACGGCAATGATCTTGCATTGGGGGGCGTGGCGTTTGACCACAGCGAGGTTGTGGCGCAGGGCCGCTGTATTGATCTGGGCGATAGCCGCTTTCATCTGTTTTCCCTTACGAGGGCATGATAATCAGGCACCGGGTGGTGTCAGCCCTCAAATCTCATCGTCTAAGGCCGGACCGGCAGAATTGTCGAACCGGGAAAACTGTTTATGGATGCCGGGAGCAGGCTCCCGGCTTACTTAGTAGTCATCATCAAACGCCGGGCCCGCGTAGTTGTCAAAGCGCGAGAACTGACCCTGGAAGGTGAGCCGCACTCGTCCTATGGGGCCGTTACGCTGCTTGCCGATGATGATCTCGGCGATCCCCTTGTCGGGGCTGTCGTCGTGATAGACCTCGTCGCGGTAGATGAACATGATCAAGTCCGCGTCCTGCTCGATGGAGCCGGATTCCCGCAGATCCGAGTTGACCGGGCGCTTGTCGGCACGCTGTTCCAGGCTTCGGTTCAGCTGGGAGAGCGCCACCACGGGGCACTGCAGCTCTTTCGCCAGCGCCTTGAGGGAGCGGGAGATTTCACCGATTTCCAGCGTACGGTTGTCAGACAGCGCCGGCACCCGCATCAGCTGCAGGTAGTCCACCATGATCATGCTGATGCCGCCGTTGTCCCGCGCCACCCGACGGGCACGGGAGCGCACTTCGGTCGGGGTCAGGCCGGAGGAGTCGTCGATGTACATCTTCCCCTTCTCCAGCAGCAGCCCCATGGTGGAGGAGAGCCGCGCCCAATCCTCGTCGTCGAGCTGGCCGGTCCGCACCTTGGTCTGGTCGATGCGCCCCACCGAGGCGAGCATACGCATGATGATCTGCTCGGAGGGCATCTCGAGGGAGAAGATCAGCACCGGCTTGTCGGCGGTGAGGGCCGCGTGCTCGCACAGGTTCATGGCAAAGGTGGTCTTGCCCATGGAGGGACGGGCGGCGACGATGACCAGATCCGAACGCTGCAGGCCGGCGGTCATCTTGTCCAGATCGTTGTAGCCGGACGACACGCCGGTCACCCCGTTGTGGGGGGTCTTGAACAGCTCTTCAATCTTGTCGACGGTCTGCTCGAGGATGAGCTTCAGGGGCTGGGGGCCCTCGTTGGCGCTGGTGCGCTGCTCGGCGATCTGGAACACCTTGCTCTCGGCAAGATCCAGCAGATCGTTGGAGGTACGGCCCTGGGGCTCGTAGCCCGCTTCGACTATCTCGTTGGCGACCGAGATCATTTCCCGCACCACCGCCCGCTCACGCACGATCTCGGCGTAGGCACTGATGTTGGCGGCACTCGGGGTGTTCTTGGCGATCTCCACCAGATAGGCGAAGCCACCGGCCTCTTCCAGTTGCTCGGAGCGCTCGAGCTCCTCCTGCAGAGTGATGAGGTCGATGGGGTTGCCCGCGTTAGAGAGGCGGGTCATGGCCTGGAAGATCAGGCGGTGCGGGCGGCTGTAGAAATCCTTGTCGATCACCCGTTCGGCGACCCGATCCCAGGCCTCGTTGTCCAGCATCAGGCCGCCCAGTACGGACTGTTCGGCCTCAAAAGAGTGGGGAGGTACTTTCAGCTGTTGTGTCTTGGCGTCTTTTTTCGCCGTCACTTGCTCTGCCATACACATAAAAACCGCAGCGGGAAGGGGACGGGAATTTTACAAAAGAAACCCCGCCATCGCGAGTGCTAATACGTCCCGTCATCGCATCCGGCGACAAGACGGGACCCAGGCCTCGTCAGCGTCATCCACTTGTGCGCCGCAGACCTGCCTCACAGTACGAGAAAGGGCCAGACCAGGGTCTGATCCTTCGTTCTTGCTCTTTGTTTGTTGCGCAGCCTGCGCACCGAGCGACTCGGCCGTCTGTGTTTCATGGGCGCCTCCCCTGTCGGACGACTCAATCTGTTCATGAATAATTCATGCCATCCGTGATAATCATACCCGCAAGCTGCAACACAAAAAGGGACTGGCAGCCTGCCATGCGCCTCGCTGAGCTTGCACAAGCAGAGCATGCCCCCACCTACATGAGAGTGAAAGAGTCAAAATGAAAAAGATGCTGACCCTGTTTGCCCTGATCCTGGCCATTGGCCTTGGGGCACCCATCGCCGAGGCCAAGAAACTTGGTGGCGGCAAATCCTTTGGCAAGAGCTACAAGACGGCTCCGGCCCAACCTGCGGCCAAGCCGGTTGACACCAAGAACCCGACCGTCGGCGCCCAGGCACCCAAGAAAGGCGGCATGATGGGCGGCCTGCTGGGTGGTCTGCTGGCCGGCGGCCTGTTTGCCTACCTGCTGGGCAGCGGTGCTTTCGAAGGTCTGCAAGGGATGGACTTCCTGCTGATCGCCCTGCTGGCACTGGGCGGTGTCTTCCTGTTCCGAGCCCTGCGCAGGAACAAGGCAGCAGCGGCCCAGCCACAGACGGCCTATGCGGGCTATCAACCGCCCCAGAGCGCGGCCCCCCAGCAGTTCGAGCAAAACCACAGCGCCCCGCAGGCCACCGGTTTTGCCGACAGCGACGTGCCCTTCCGTCTGCCCCCGGGCTTTGACATGAACGGCTTCCTGGCCGGCGCCCGCGATCACTACCGCACCCTGCAAGAGGCCTGGAACAAGAACGACCTGGAGAAGATCCGCGAGTACGTGAGCCCCGAGCTGTTCGAGCACCTCAAGGCCGAACGCGCCGAGCTCTCCGGTGAGCAGCACACCGAGGTGATGTACGTGGACACCCAGCTGGTCCGTGCCGACTACGGCAGCGACTGGGCCCAGGTGAGCGTGCGCTTCAGCGGCCGCTACATGGACCGTCAGGAGCAGGTCGAGGAGGACATCAAGGAGGTGTGGCACCTCGAGCGTGATCTCGCCAAGGACAATGCCCCCTGGCATATCGTCGGCATCGAGCAGCTCTAAGGCTCAACCGACCCATTTCATCAAGGCGACCTCAGGGTCGCCTTTTTATTGCCATCAGATCGTGTCATGCCCTATTTCGGGGCAGCTTCCCGTAGCCGGATATATTTCCCGAGAGACACTGCTGATGACATTGAAAATAAAAAGAGAGGCAGCCATGGCTGCCTCTCTTTTTTATTGGCTCGGGGTGCAGGGATTATTTGCAACCCTCTACCGAGGTGGAGTTGATATAGCTGACCTCGCCTGCTGGCTGATAATCGGCGACCTGAATGGTCTTCTTCGCTGCGATATAATCCTTCAGCACACCGGCATCCACCAGACCGGCATTGATGGTGTCGATCTTCGGATAACCGTCACCACCGGCCGCGCTGAAGCTCGGGATGGAGAAGCTGTAGGTTGCCGCCGGATCGAAGGCCTTGCCGCCGATGGTGGCGATGTCCACGCTCTTGGCCTGGCAATCCACCGTCATCTTGATGCCGCCGAACTGGGCATAGCCACCGGTATTGGCGGTCTTGGTCGCGACCTGACCCAGGTAGGTCAGCAGCTCGTTGCCGCTCATGGTCGCCTTGTTGACGGTGTTGCCGAACGGATGCACGGTCAGCACGTCACGGTAGCTGATGTCCCCTGCCGCGATGGAGGCTCGCACCCCGCCGGAGTTGACGATGCCAAAGTCGGTGCTCAGCTTCTCGGCGGTCGCGGTGGTGATGAGACGACCCAGGTTGGTCTGCTTGTTGCGCACGTTGGCGCGCTCACCGTCCAGTACGCCATCGGTGGCACCGATGACCACACCCAACTCCTGCTGTCCCTTCTCCTGATAAGTGAGCAGGGTGTTGTAGAGCTCGGGATCCTTGACGATCTCTTCTTGGATGAAATCACCGTCCGCATTCTTCAGGTTGACCGGGATCAGATCGTACTGGGTCAGGGTCAGCTTGCCATTCTGATAGTCAAACTGGGCACGACCCACATACTTGCCCCACTCGTGAGCCTGCATGATCCAGGTGCCGTTCTGCTGATCCGGCTGGCAGTCGTCGCCCGGCTTGAAGTCAGCGTACTTGTCCGGGGTGCCCGGCTCCATGCAGACCGGGTTCTGGGAGTGACCACCGATGATGGCGTCCAGAGTACCTGCCGGCAGCGCACGGGCCATCTCCACGTCACCCGGTGCGTTGCTGCCGTGCTGACCATTCTCGTAATGGCCCATGTGGGTGATGGCAAGAACCAGGTTCGCCTCTTTGTTGTCGCGGATTTGCTTGCCGAGATTGGCGGCTTCCGTGGTCGGATCGCGGAACTCGAGGGTCTGGACGTTGTTGGGATCCACCAGCTGGGCGGTGTCCTCTGTGGTCAGACCCAGAACGGCGACCTTGAGGCCGCTCTCCAGCTTGAACACCTTGTAGGGGTCGAAGTAGCGCTTGCCGCTCGTCTTGTCATAGATGTTGGCGGAGATCATCGGGAACTGGGCCCACTGGCGCTGTTTCTCGAGGATGGTCAGGGGGTTGTCGAACTCATGGTTGCCCACCGCCATGGCATCGTAACGGATGCTGTTCATGGCCATGAAGTCCGGCTCTGCATCCTGCAGATCCGACTCTGGCACCCCGGTGTTGACGTCACCGCCGGAGAGCACCAGCACTTCGCTGCCCGCCGCTTTCGCCTCGGCACGCAGCCGCTCGACCAGGGTCTTCTGGGCCGCCATGCCATATTCGCCCTTGTCGTTGTGCCAGAAACGACCGTGGGTATCATTGGTATGCAAAATGGTCAGCTTGCAGACATTTTCGGTGCAGGGGGCGACGCTGTCGTTGCTTGAGGTATTGCAGCCGCTCAATGCGGCAAGCACTGCCAGTGCGATACTTCCTTTGACAAATTTATAATTCATTTCCATATCACCTTGTTATTTTGTTATTGGACGACCCTATCCAGGATCGGGCGGTAATATAACAAACAACATGTGACGGTTTTTCATCGGCGACTCACAAATTCCGCCAAATGTGATCATCCACGCAACCTGTTTCCCCTATTTGGAACAGAGGCCCCCCACTCACAGAGCAATTTCCCCCATGATGGCAGCCCGCCGGTAACGGTTATGGCATACTGCCCGCCAATCAATGCCAAGGAGTGCCTGGAATGGCCAAGTACGACAAAATTTCCCCCGAAACCCAGCAGGAGGCGATGAAGATCGCCCGTGCCAACCAGAAGCCGGGGCAGACCAAGGAGCAGACCCAGCTCATCGCCCAGGGGATCCAGAAGGGCATAGACGAATACAAGAAACAGATGAAGGCGAAGGCCCGCGAAGCCAGCCGCCAGAAGAAGCTGCAAGCCAAAGCCAGGCACTCTTCCCAAGAGACGCCAGAAGAGGAGAGCGAAGCCGAGGTCATCGAGCTCACCCGCCAGCACCCGCTGCCCTGGATCCTGCTGGTGCTGAGCTGGCTGGTATTTGCCGTGCTCTGGTTCTGGTTCCGCTGATCCTGCCCAGGCAAACCTTTGCCCTGCGATCCGCTTCACAGCCCGGGCGCGGGGGACTGGTCATTCCCCACCCGGACTGCCTACACTCTGCCCCCCTTGTCAGGAGACACTCATCATGAACCCGGCCCCGCTCTATCTGCTGGCTCCCCTCGCCCTCTTCCTCGTGACCCTGGTGCTCTATCGCATCTCGCCACTGCGGGCGGTTGCCGCCGGCCATGCCCGCTGGTTTATCCTGCCCGCCTTCACTCTCTTTATCCTGCTCATCGTCATCAATGGCGCTGCGGATCCCGCCCTGCGAAGCCCTGCTTTCCACTGGCTGATGCCGGGGTTCGGCTTTGCCCTGAGCCTGTTCCCTGCCCTGCCCAAGGCACTGGTACCGCGCCTGGCTATCAAGGAGGGAGCCTTTGCTGCCCTGGGTCTGATGCTGATGAGCCTTGCCATGGTCTACTGATCGGCAAACGCTGGCGTCACGATGGCGCCAGCCCCCCTTCTTGTACAAAGAATGGCCTTCAGGCATCTTGGTGGGCGGATAACCGGCATGGAGGCCAGATGAACAATCCGCCCGATTTCATGGCGCTGTGGGATTATCAGGATCCCGTTGCCAGCGCCCAGCGTTTTCAAGCACTGCTGCCCGAGGCGCGTGCCACCAACCTGCAATGGGAGCTGGAGCTCCTCACCCAGATAGCCCGCACCCATTCACTGCAACGCCAGTTTGCACAGGCGCACCAGCTGCTCGACGAGATAGAACCCCGCCTCACAGAGGCGACTCCACGGGCCCGCCTGCGCGCCTTGCTGGAGCGTGGCCGCACCTTCAACTCCGCCGGTGACAAGGCCAGCGCCAGAGCCCTGTTTGAACAGGCCTGGCAACTGGGAGAGCAGTACGAAGAGCACTATCTGGCCATCGATGCGGCCCACATGGTGGCCATCGCCGCCCCCCTGGAGGAGCAGAGCCACTGGCACCAGCTGGCGATGACCCTGGCCGAGCGCAGTCACGACAAGCGGGCGCGAGGCTGGCTCGCCACCCTCTATAACAATCAGGGCTGGACCCTGTTCGAGCTGGGTCGCCTCGACGAGGCCATCGCCTGTCAGCAAAAGTGCCTGGCCTGGCACGAGCAGCACAACAACCAGGGCAAAGCCTTTATCGCCCGCTGGAGTCTGGCGCGCCTGAGCCGGGCCCAGGATCGCCATGAACAGGCCATGGCCGAACTGGCGCAGTTGCGCGACGACATGACTGCCGCAGGCGCCCCCGAGGATGGCTATGTGTTCGAGGAGCTGGGGGAGAATGCACTCGTGCTCAATGATCCCGCGGCGACCGAGTACTTTGCCCGCGCCTGGTTTCTGCTGTCACAGGATGGCTGGTTCACCGCCAACGAGGCAGAACGACTGGCCAGGCTCAAGCTGCTCGCCAAACTCTGATAAGCGTGCGGGGCGACCAATTGGCCGCCCCGCACATCAGCATGTCTGCCCGGGAGCAGAGGTGACGGCTCAGGCCGGACTCGCCTCTTCCCAGCTCTGCTTCTTGCGATAAATCGTGGAAGGGCTTATTTCCAGCAGGGCCGCCGCCTTGGGGATGTTGCCGTCACAACTGGCGATGGCCTGCTCGATGGCCTCCTTCTCCACCTGCCAGAGCGGACGGACCTGCCTGCGAACGACGACGGATTCTGACTGGGGATCCGCGATCCCGACCGCAGGCTCCGGGGCCAGGGTTCGCCCCCCGTTGAGGGGAGGTGGCAGGATATCCGGGCTCACCAGCTCGCCATCGTTGAGCACCACTATGTTGCGCACCACGTTTTGCAACTCGCGCACGTTGCCGGGCCAGGGGTAGTCGAGCAGCACCTGCACTGCGTCCGCATCAAAGTCCCTGAACCGCTTGTTCTCCTCACCGGCATAACGCAGCAGCAATTCCCGGGCCAGCAGCAGGATGTCCTCTCCCCGCTCCCTCAGGGGGGGGCAGCGCCAGCGGGATCACGTGCAGGCGGTAGTAAAGGTCTTCACGAAACCGTCCGGCCTTGACCTCCACCAAGGGATCCCGGTTGGTGGCGCAGACAAAGCGCACATCCACCGTCTCCAGCTTGCCGCTGCCGACCCGCTGCAGGGTGCCGGTCTGGATGAAACGCAGCAGCTTGCTCTGCAGGTCGAGATCCATCTCGCAGATCTCGTCGAGGAAGAGGGTGCCGCCGTCCGCCAGACTGGCCGCCCCCTTGCGATCCCCCTGGGCACCGGTAAACGACCCCTTCACGTGGCCGAAGATCTCGCTCTCCATCAGGTCATGGGGAATGGCGGCGCAGTTGAGGGCGATGAAGGGCTGATCCCGACGCGGGCTGCACTGGTGAATGGCCTCGGCGCACACCTCCTTGCCGGTGCCGCTCTCGCCAGTGATGAAGACGGTGGCCTTGCTCGGCGCCGCGCTCTCGATGATGCGATAGACCGCCTGCATCGCCATGGAGGCGCCGATGAAACCGGCAAAGGAGCTGCGCTCGAAGTTTTCCCGATACTGGGCCACCAGCGAGCTGAGCTGCTGGTGCTTCAGGGCATTGCGCGCCGTGGCGCACAGGCGCTTGCCATCGAACGGCTTGGTGAGAAAATCGAAGGCCCCGAACCGCATCGCCTCCACCGCCACATCCACCGAGCCGTGAGCGGTGATCACCACCACGGAGCAGGGCAGTTGCCGCTCCGTGATCTGCTGCAAGATGTCCATGCCGGACATGTCGGGCAATTCCAGGTCGAGCAGCACCACGGGGGGCGGGCTTGCCAGCAATTGTGCCAAAGCCTGCTGGCCACAATCTGCCAGCTGCACCTCGTAGCCATCCTGGGCCAGATACTGCTCATAGACGACCGCCAGACTGCGGGTATCTTCCACCAACAGGACACGGGGTTTGCTTTCAGCCACGAGATCCATCCTTGCGCTTGATTTTGTTGTCTATTCTGGGGGCTAGCCGCCACACACTCAAGACGGCCTCATCGCTTTATCCGGGGGATTGCGACAATACACAAGCAAAAACGGCTCCCTGGGGAGCCGTTTTTATGGTGCTTTGAGCTTATTTCTTGGCGTTGTCGCCATCGGCAGCCGGTTTTTCGATGGCCAGCAGCTCTACGTCAAATACCAGCACGGCGTTGGCCGGGATGGAACCTGCACCGTGCTCGCCATAGGCCAGCTTGGACGGCAGGAAGAACTTGAACTTGGAGCCGACCGGCATCAGTTGCACCCCTTCGGTCCAGCCCGGGATCACCTGGTTGAGCGGGAAGGTAGCCGGCTCACCGCGATCGACGGAGCTGTCAAACTTGGTGCCATCGGTCAGGGTACCGGTGTAGTGCACCTTGACGATGTCGGTGGCCTTCGGCTTGGCGCCGTCACCCATCTTCTCGACCTGATATTGCAGGCCGGACTCAGTGCTCTTCACGCCCTCTTTCTTGGCGTTGGCAGCCAGGAACTCTTCACCCTTCTTCAGGTTTTCCACGGCATCCTTGTCGGCCTTAGCCTTGGTCAGCTCGTTGATCTTGGCGTCGTATTCCTGCAGAACCTTCTGGATCTCCTCGTCGGTCATCTTGGCTTCTTTGCCCAGACCGTCGGTGACACCCTTCAGGATCACGGTGTTGTCCAGCTTGATGCCGAGCTCCTGCTGGCGCTCCAGGGTATTGGCGATATAACGACCCATGGAGAGGCCGATCGCATAGCCGGATTGCTCTTCAAAGCTCTTGGCCTCAGCCTTGGGGGCCTCTGCCGGCTTGCTGGCTTCTGCCTTGACCTCTGCGGTGTTGGTCGCAGCAGGTTTCTCATCTTTTTGGCAAGCAGTCAGACCGACGGCAACCGCCGCAGCCAACAGGGACACCTTCAGAAAATTGTTCATCAGTTTCTCCAAAACTCTAAATACCGCTCTCGGTTCCTTCGTGAAATGAGAGGTTTATCGTGATAAGCGCCTTATACTAACGCCGTGATCGCAGGTAACGAAAGCATGAGACAGGAAAAATGATCAAAAGTGCCATTTATCTCATCGGTATTTGCCTGATGCTGACGGGGTGCGAACAACGCTCACTTCCCAGCCAGCAGATCCGCCTCGCCAACCAGGGTCTGCTGAGTGCGGATCTCGCCAGTTCCGGCAAGCTCGCGCTCGTCTCCAGCCTGGGTCAGGGCACTGTGGTGTGGGATCTGGAACAGGGCAAGGAGCGCTGGCGCTGGCGCCAGAGCGATGACCAGGAGGAGTTCGTCACCCTGACCCGCTTCTCCCCCGATGACAGCCATGCCATCACCGCCACCCAGCACACCTTCGCCATCTGGCGCTTGCTGGATGGCCGCTCCCAGGGCTACTACTCCCTGCCAGAATCCCCCCTGCGCGATGCGGCGATCTCGGCGGATGGCCGCCAGGTGCTCATCGGCCGTGAAGACGGCAAGGCGGAAGTGGTCGACACCCAGACCGGACGCCGGCTGCAATTTCTCGGCCACACCGAACAGGTCAATACGGTGGATCTCTCCCCCAACGGTCGCTATGCCCTCACCGGCTGCAACGATTACAGCGCCTATCTGTGGGATACCCGCACGGGCCAGGTGGTGTGGCGCTTCAACCACGCCGGGCGAGTCGTGATGGCGAGACTGGATCCGTCCGGACGCTTCGCCTTCACCGCAGACAGTCGCCAGGCCAGCATCTGGGATCTCAAAACCGGCAAGGAGCACAGCCGGTTGCAATACGATCACCGCTTCGAGGTCTACACCAGCGCCCGCTTTGCCAACGGCGGCAACTGGCTCATCACCGGCGCCCCCTCCCGCCAGCTCACTCTGTGGCAGGTGAGTGACGGCCAGCCGTTGCAGAGCTGGCGCGTCTCGCCCCATCCCAAGGTGAAACCGCCTAGCGCTGTGGTCTATGGCGTGGCTTTGCGCGACAATGACCACCTCGTCAGTGCCAGCTCCAGTGGCCTGGCTGAAATCTGGACTATCAAGTAAGGACCAAAAGGCCCATGAGTCAGCAACTAAACGAACGCCTCGAAACCCTGGAAAGCCGCCTCGCCTTTGCCGAATACACGGTGGAGCAGCTCAACGACGAGGTCACCACCCAGGGTCGCGAGCTGGACCGGCTCAAACACCAGATCCATCTACTGGTGGATAAATTGCAGAGCGTACAGCCGAGCCAGATCGCCAGCATGGCCGAAGAGACGCCGCCACCGCACTACTGATGAGTGCCAGCCATAAAAAACCCGCGCCATGCGCGGGTTTTTTATCATCGGCCAGGCCGTGATCAGTGCTGATGGCCCTTGCCACCACAACCGCCACCACCGCAGCAACCACCGTGACCGTGATCGTGTGCATGGTTGTGACCATGGCCGCCACAGCAGCCACCGTGGTCATGATCGTGATCATGGCCGTGATCATGGTCATGACCATGATCGTGACCGCAGCCACCGGCGCCGTGCACATGACCATGGGCCAGCTCTTCGGCGGTCGCGGCACGTACGTCCTTGATCTCGACCTTGAAGCCCAGGGTCACGCCAGCCAGGGGATGATTGCCGTCCACCTTGATGAACTCCTCGGACACCTCGATGACGGTCACCGGGCGGTGGCCGTCGTCGGTCTCGGCCACAAAAGTATCCCCTTCAGACACTTCCATACCGTCGAACAGCTCGCCGGGCACTTCCTGCACCAGATTCTCGTCGTACTCGCCATAGGCCTGGTTCGGCGTCAGGGTGACGTCGAACGCCTCGCCCACGCTGCGACCTTCCAGCTCGGCTTCGAGGCCGGAGACCAGGTAACGGGTACCGTGCAGATACACCAGCGGCTCTTTACCGACAGTGGTGTCGATGACTTCACCGTGTTCGTCGGTGACCGTGTATTCCAGCGTAACCACGCTCAGGGGAGCTACTTTCATGTCAGGGATCCTGCGGATAGAAAAAAACGGGCTCAGAATACCTCAAAAAGGCAGACAAGCATATGGTTGGCCCGGCTTCAGTGTGATGAAAAAGCAATCAACAGCGACCAGCCTGACCGGCGTACCATCACCTTGAGGCATGGCCCTCACTCGGGACGAAACACCCCTATCACCTGCTCCGCCTCGCGCGTCGCCTTGTCCACCTGCTCCTGGGTCTGCACCTGGGTATCCCCGCACTCGACACAGGTCACCTTCTCGACTCCATGCTCCATATACAGCATCATGGTGTCCATCTTGCCGCACGCCGGGCAAACCGCCCCGGCAATGAAGCGTTTTTTACGTCTGGTTTCCATTTTTGTTACCTCCAGGCAGCATCATATCAGGGTTTTTACATGCATCACGCCATCGAATATCAGCATTTTTCCACTTCCACCCTTCAGGTCGGCCCCCGCAAGCGCTCCCCCATGGGCCAATTGCTGCGCGTCACCCAGGGGGCGGCGCTGCTGAAATTGGGTGCCCATGAGCTGCTGCTGACACCTGGCAGCCACTTCTGGCTCTGTGCCGATGCCCTCGCCGCCTTCACCCCTCTGGCTGGCTGCCAGCATGATCTGCTGGCCTGCTCCGTGCGGGTGCCCCAGCCCGCCCAGGCTGGCTGGTTGCAGGCAAGCCCGTTGATGGACGTACTGCTGGACAGCCTGGCGGCCTGGTCACGCCCCCGCGACTGGCAAGGCCCCTATGGGCAGCGGCTGCAAGTGGTGGGGGATGAGTTGCATGGCTGCACCATCTCGTCACTGGGAGATCAGGCATTGCAAGATGCCTGGCAAGCCCTGGCCAGAGCGCAGCCGGATAGCGTGGCTGCCTGGCAGACCCTGCTGGGCACTCGCGGTCTCGAGGGCCCGGACGCCCGGGCACTGAAGGATCAGTGGCAACTGTTGCAGGGGATTCGCCTGCTGCGAAGCGGCAGCACGCCGTCACAGGTGGTGAGCAGGCTGGGTTATCGGGATGAAAGCGCGCTGGCCGAGGCTCATCTGCAATGGCTCGGGGCGCCCCTCTCCCCTCAGCCGTCCGCGACCCGATAAGAGAGGCATAAAAGGATGGCAAAAGAAATCCAGTTTTGCGGCTCACCGCCGCTAACAACAAAGGAGTCATTCATGTCACCATCCTTTATGCTGAACACCCGATTGACCGTCACCGACTAGATCAACAGGACATCCGCCATGACGAGCAAGGCCAACCAATCCCAGGGCATGTTGCTGTTCCACCTCTCTGCCAGACAATCCTTCGCCATCGGTACCCTCAAGGTGAAGGAGATCGTGCCCTACACCCAGCTCACCGCCCTGCCACAATCCCATCCCACCGTGCTCGGGGCCGCCAGCATGCGCGGCACCACCATCCCGGTGATCGACATGGCAATGGCCGTGGGCTACCGCCCCATCAGCCGGGAGGAGATGCCCCACTGCTTCATCATCATCACCGATTGCCGCCGCACCCTGGTGGGCTTTCTGGTGCGGGGCATCGACAAGATCACCGAGTGCAACTGGCGTGACATCGAGCCGCCCCCTCCCTCCTTGGGACAGAACGTCTTCGTCACCGGCGTGACCCGGGTGGGAGATCAGTTGATACAGTTGCTGGATGTGGAGCTCATCCTGTCGCGGGTCTATCCGGACGATCCCAGCCATCTCTACCCCGTGCTGACCGACGTGCAGCGCGAGCGGCTCAAGCCGATGCGGATCCTGCTGGTGGACGACTCCTCCGTCGCCCGTCGCCAGCTCATGGCGGCGCTCGATTACATCAACATCCCCTACGAGGTCTGCACCAACGGACGTGACGCCCTCACCCTGATGCAGACACGGGTCTCCCAGGGCACGCGGATAGACATCCTGGTGAGCGATATCGAGATGCCGGGGCTGGATGGTTACGAGCTGGCCTTCGAGGTGCAGAGCGATGCCAAGCTGGCGGGAGCCTACATCATCCTGCACACCTCCCTCTCCAGCGAGATCAGCGTGGAGCGGGCCCATCAGGTCGGCGCCCACGAGGCGCTCACCAAGTTTGAAGCCAACGAACTGATCCAGGCCATGCTGCGCGGCGCCGAGCACCACGATCGTCTGCTGGCCTGATGTCGCGGCGAGCCAAGGGCTCGCCGCCCCCTTTTCCTCCCTGCTCTTCCGAGTCGCTGCATGTTGACAGAAAGCCACTTCCACGCCCCCTGGTGGGCGCGCAACCCCCATCTGCAAACCATTTTGCCCAAGTGGCTGCGCCGCTCGCCTGCCCGCTTCATCCAGGAGCGCTTCGAACTCCCGGACGGCGATTTCGTCGATCTGGCCTGGAGCGGCGAATCCGGCCAGGATGAACAACCCCTGGTGGTGGTGTTCCACGGACTGGAGGGGAGCATTCACTCCCACTATGCCAAGGGGCTCTTTGCCCACCTGCAGCGACAAGGGAACGAGGCGGTGCTGATGCATTTTCGGGGGTGCAGTGGCGAGCCGAACCGGCTGCTGCAGGCCTATCACTCAGGCGCCATCGAGGACGCCCAGACGGTGATTGCCGAGCTGGGGCGGCGTTTTCCTGGCCGCCCCCTGGTCGCCATCGGCTATTCCTTGGGGGGCAACATGCTGGTCAATCTGCTGGCGCGGGCCTGCCCGGCACCATTGAAGGCGGCGGTGGTAGTGTCGGCCCCGCTGCAACTGGCAAGCTGTGCCGATCGGGTCAATCAGGGCTTCTCACGGGTCTATCAGAACTACCTGCTGCGGACCATGCGAACCAACCTGCAAAGCAAGATCCGGCGCCAGAGCGCGGCACGGGCGCGCTGGCAGCCGGCCCAGATCACCCGCATCGCCACACTGAGGGAGTTCGACGAGCTGGTGACGGCACCGCTCCATGGTTTCGAGAGCGCCGATCACTACTACCAGACCTGCTCCGGCCTGAGCCTGCTGGCCCGCATTCCCATCCCGACCCTCGTCATTCACGCCGCCGACGATCCCTTCATGACCGATGCCGTCATTCCGGCGGCGGAGCAGCTCTCCCCTCTGGTGCGCTACGAGCTGAGCCGCCAGGGCGGCCACGTGGGCTTCCTGCACGGCTCTCCCTGGCGCCCCCGCTTCTGGCTGGATGAGCGCATCAGCCAGTGGTTGCGGGAACAGACTCAGGGCGCGAACCGGTAACCGTTGCGCCCCTCTTCCTTGGCCTGATAGAGGGCGCCATCGACCCGCTCGAGCAGCATGACGAGGCTCTCCCCGGCTCGCCACTGGGCTATCCCCTGGCTCAGGGTGAGGTGGGGGGAAACATCGGAATCCTCATGGGGCAAAGCCCTGGCCGCCAGAGTGGCGCGAATGCGCTCCGCCACCTCCTGGCCACCGGCCAGCGTCGTCTCCTGCAGCAGCACCACGAACTCCTCTCCCCCGTAGCGCGCCACCAGCTCGCCGGGCTCCCGCACACTCTCCTCCAGGCACTCGGCCACCAGGATCAGGCACTCATCCCCCGCCTGATGACCATAGCGATCGTTGTAGCGCTTGAAGAAATCCACATCGAGCAGGATCACGGTGAGCGGCACATCCAGAGTCGTGCCTTGCGCAATGGCACGCTTGCACGCCTGATCGAAGTGGCGACGGTTGGCAATGCCGGTCAGGGGATCCCGGTTGGCCATGGCATTCATCTTGTTCGCCAGCATCAGGTTGTCGTGTTCCCTTGACACCGCAAGCTCGAACCAGCCGTTGAGCATGCGCCGACCCGTCTCCAGCACCACCAGCAAGACCCCGACCACGATGGTGTTGACCAGAACAAAGGGCTCAGGACTCCAGGAGGCTCTCACCAACAAGAACAGCAAGGGGACAGAAACCAGTGCGTAAAACAGCCGCACATCGCAATATGCGGCGACGAGACCGGTCAGCAGCAACAGACTGACCATGTTGAAAATGAAGCTGAAGCCCCCCTTCAAGTCGACGATCGAGATGGTGTAACCCACCATGGCCCAGGCTAGCCCCCAGGCCAGGGCACAGACGCACAGGGACACCAGCCAGATGGCATGGGATTGACGGGAGAGCCAGCCCCACCCGAGCGGCAGCAGCAGGCCGACTCCTATCATGGTGATGAGCTGCCATTTGTAAGACCAGGGCAGGTTGTCAACCAGTACCAGGTGTGCATCCCGGTAGATGTAAAAGCGGGTCAGCAGAAATACGAGGGCGATGAGATTGATGACCCAGTACCAGCGCAAACCGGCGCTCAGGGCGCGGCGACGGGCATCGAACAGGTGCTGTTCGAATTGACTGGAGGGTCGGCGTGCGTCAATGGATTGCATGGCACCCCTCGTCCAAAACGAGACAAATCCCTTGCGCTTGCCGACCAGACACCGACAATATTCGCAACCCACTGAGTGAAGATGAAATCATGATTATCCCCTGGCAAGAACTGGAGCCGGACACCCTCACCAACCTGCTCGAACACTTTGTGCTGCAAGAAGGCACCGAATACGGTGAACAGGATGTCAGCCTGACCGACAAGGTCGAAGCAGTCAGGCAACAATTGCTACAAGGTAGCGCCGTGCTTGTCTACAGCGAGCTGCACGAAAGTGTCAATGTCGTCCCAAAGACTCATTTAAGCAAGTCACCCACTGACGACTTCCCCCAAGCGTAACGCGGTCACGGCTTATCGGGCGGCTCACCCCGCCCTCCCCCTATCCAGCTCACATCATCAGGCCGCATGGCCAGTTCGCCCCCCAGCAGCGCCTATTCCAACGTACCCAGAGCACAGGGCAGCCCTTGTTCACAGCTGTTGCCGGGAAGCGTGGGGGCCGCGGGAGGATGACGGCGCACTTGACCGCACTTTGGGCCACCCCTTATAACGGAACTCCCAAGGAAGAGAGAATTCTATGTCCGCCAAGCATCCCATCATCGCGGTCACCGGTTCGTCCGGTGCCGGTACTTCCACCTCCACCAACGCCTTTCGCTCCATGTTCCACCAGCTTGGATACAAGGCGGCCGTGGTCGAGGGGGACAGTTTTCACCGCTATACCAGGCCCGAGATGGACGTGGCGATCCGCAAGGCCCGGGAGCAGGGGCGGCATATCAGCTACTTCGGCCCGGAGGCCAACGACTTCGGTCTGCTGGAGTCCTTTTTCCAGGAGTATGGCCAGAGCGGCACCGGCCAGTACCGGCGCTATCTGCACAGCTTCGACGAGGCAGTGCCTTTCAACCAGATGCCTGGCACCTTCACCCCCTGGCAGGATCTGCCCGGCGAGACGGATCTGCTGTTCTACGAAGGACTGCATGGCGGCGTGGTCACGGGGGAGCACAACGTGGCGCGGCACGTGGACTTTCTCATCGGCGTGGTGCCCATCGTCAACCTGGAGTGGATCCAGAAGCTCATTCGCGACACCTCGGAACGCGGCCACTCCCGCGAGGCGGTGACCGACTCCATCGTGCGTTCCATGGACGACTACATCAACTTCATCACGCCGCAGTTCTCCCGCACCCACATCAACTTCCAGCGGGTGCCGACCGTCGATACTTCCAACCCCTTCAGCGCCAAGGTGATACCCAGCCTGGACGAGAGTATGCTGGTGATCAGGTTTCGGGGCATCAAGCAGGTGGACTTCCCCTACCTGCTGTCGATGATAGACGGCGCCTTCATGTCCAGGATGAACACCATCGTCGTGCCGGGTGGCAAGATGGGCTTCGCAATGGAACTGATCCTGCGCCCCCTGATCCAGCAACTGATCGAAACGGGCAAGATCACCTGAGCCAAGGAGCTTAATGATGCGCGCTGTACTTCTCTCATTCACGCTGGCAACCCTGCTGGGCGGTTGCAGCTCCGGCCCCGCCGCACCCACGGTCGAAACGGGCACCATGGTGGTTCGCCCGGCGGAGCATTGGACCTACGGGACGACACCACGCTATGCGCTGGCCGAACAGTTCCAGTATGCGGGCAACAGCGCCGCGTCCTGGCTCGAGCCGGTACAGCAGGCCGTCATCCGGCAACTGGACGGCAAAGGCTGGCGCAGCGTTCCCCTGGATGAGGCCGACGTCTGGGTCGCCATCGGGGTAGCTGGCAGCCAGGACATGAGCGATGGCGAGATCTTCTCCCGCCTCGGCATGACACCGGGCCTGAACGCCGCCGCCAATGCCCGCAAGGGGACCCTGGCCGTCGTGCTGCTCGACGGGCATAGCCAGAAAGCTGTGTGGAGCAGCGCCATCCAGCTCGCCAGCGACGCGCCTGTCGCAGAGGAAGCCCGTGGCCAGCTTAGCCAGCAACTGGCCGCCCAGCTGCTGGGCTCGCTACCGTCAGAGTGATGTCTCTTTCAACAAAAACGGCCTGCTTCACGCAGGCCGTTTTCCATGCACGCCGTGACGGCATCAGGGTCACTTCAACTCGCAGGTCAGCTGGGTCACACCGCTCTTGACCAGGGTAGCCTGCTTGTCCTGACGGGAGAAGGTAGTCACCCCGTCGGAATAGCTGGCAGTCTCTTTGGGCGACTCGATGCGCCCCAGCTTGTGATAGACACCGGCATAAGGGAACTGCACCATGTCGGCCTGGGCATCATAGGTGATGGCCAGCAACTCTTCCCCGCACTGATACTGGCTGTATTGATACTGGGTCGGCTGCGGCATGCTGCAGGCGGCCAGACCGAACAGGGGAAGCAACATCATCATTTTTTTCATCGCACTTTCCTTATGTCATGGCGTTATCGACGGGACAAACTATAGCGGTCAACCCTCAAGAATTTGATAACTATGGGTAATTTCTACCGCTTTTTCCAACATCAGGGAAACTGAACAATATTTTTCCATGGACAGATCCACCGCACGGGCGACCTGCTTCTCCGCCAGACTCTTGCCGGTCACCACGAACTTGAGGTGGATCTGCTCAAATACCCGGGGAACGGTATCGGCGCGGGTCCCTTCCAGTTCGACATGGCAGGCAGTCACGGATTGACGGGCCTTCTCCAGGATGGAGACCACATCGATGGAGCTGCAACCGCCGACAGCCAGCAGGATCATCTCCATCGGGCTGGCACCTTCACCCGGGTTGGCGCCATCCAGGGTCACCTGATGACCGGACTCGCTCTCCCCCACAAACTTCATGCCTTCCACCCAGCTGACCTTGGCTTTCATCTCTCACTTTCCTCTCAATGACGACGGTTCTAACGCCCATAGCATACCTCAAGCCGGGGTCGAGTGGCACATGCGCCAGGATCTTGCCCGTTCCCGACGATAAAGCCCCGTTTGTGGCGACAGCAGCCTCTCCTGCGAAACGGACGACGACCCAAAGGGAAATAGATCGAAATCAACATCCGACCTCCTCTTCTTGCCTAGAATGCCCCGGACGACGCAGCAGATGGCGGCTCACCGGTGGACGGCAAAACCCCAAAGCCTTGTCAGCACAGGCAAAGGCTCTTATTCTACTGCGACCAAAGAGTAAGGAATGGCAAGCTTGGCAACTTGCCTGGACGCACAGTCCATAAAAATGACACTACAGAGGAAGTCTCATGATCATTGGCAAACCGCAAAGCGATCCCACCCTTGAGTGGTTCTTGTCGCATTGCCACATTCATAAGTATCCCGCCAAGAGCACCCTGATCCACGCCGGTGAAAAAGCGGAAACCCTCTACTACATCGTCAAGGGCACCGTCGCCGTCCTGATCAAGGATGACGAAGGCAAGGAGATGATCCTTTCCTACCTGAATCAGGGGGATTTCCTGGGCGAGATGGGGATGTTCGAAGAGAACGAGAATCCGGAGCGTTCCGCCTGGGTACGTGCCAAAGGCGCCTGCGAAGTCGCCGAGATCTCCTACAAGAAGTTCCGCCAGCTGATCCAGGTCAACCCGGACATCCTGATGCGTCTATCTGGTCAAATGGCCAAGCGCCTGCAGCACACCAGCCAGAAGGTCGGCAACCTCGCCTTCCTGGACGTGACCGGCCGCATTGCCCAGACCCTGCTCAACCTGGCCAAACAGCCGGATGCCATGACCCACCCGGATGGCATGCAGATCAAGATCACCCGCCAGGAGATCGGCCAGATCGTCGGCTGCTCCCGTGAAACCGTCGGCCGCATCCTCAAGATGCTGGAAGAGCAGGAGCTCATCTCCGCCCACGGCAAGACCATAGTGGTGTTTGGTACCCGCTGACCGGGTTCCGCCGACGGCGCCCGCACAGCGCCGTTGGATAAAAAGGCTGCCCATGGCAGCCTTTTCCGATCCTCTCCCCTATAATCCCGAACGCCCCGCCGTCATGGCCTTCGCCAAGAGAACTCCTATGCACCTTCAATGCCCCCTTTGCCGCAGCCCCCTGCACCTTCATGCCGCCTCCCGCGGGGTCTATTGCGACAACAAGCACCACTTCGATCCCGCACCGGAAGGCTATCTGGACCTCATCCCCGGCAAGAAGAACCCCAAGGACAGCGACAGCCGGGCCCTGCTGCGCGCCAAGCGCCGCTTCCTGGAACAAGGCCACCAGCTGCCTCTGGTGGACGCCATGGCGAACCTGCTCGCTCCTCTTGGCGAGCGCGAGCTTGTCCACCTCGGCTGTGGCGAGGGGTACTACTGCCGTGCCCTGGCTGAGCGGCTGCCCGGCTGGCAGGTCGGCGGTTTCGATCTGGCCAAGAATGCCATCTTCGCCGCCAACAAGGCGCAACCGGAAGGCCAGTTCGTCATCGCCGACCCGGCGCGCGCCCCGCTGCTGCCTGGCACGGCCCAGGTGCTGCTGGTCAACGACCTCAAGGTCAAGACGGAACTCCTGGTCAGCTGGCTGGCGCCGGGCGGCTATCTGCTCCACGTGCAGCCAGGCCCTCGTCATCAGTGGCAATTGCGCGTCAGCCTCAATCCGGTGAGCATGGAACATCCCCTGAGTTGGCCCGCCCTCACCGGGCTCGTCAATGTTGCCCAGCAACGCGCCCAGTTCAGTACGGCGCTGGATCAGGGCCTGCGCGAGCACATTCTGGAGACCAGTCGCCTCGGCTGGCGTGCCAGCGGTGAGCAGCGCCACGCCTTCACCCACCAGGGGCCCGACGCCCTCGAGCAGGATCTGCTGCTCAGCCTGTGGCAAAAACCGCTGTGAACCGGTGACATACCATGAAAAAAGGCCCTGACGGGCCTTTTTGACAAAGCGAGTGCGCCTTTCCTCTGACAGGGAAGAGACACCCGACCACGCAGCAAGACAAAAATGGGGCCCTCGGCCCCATTTCTCATCACGGCAGATCAGTTGCAGCTCGCCGCGCCCTGATCGACCCAGACAGCGGCCTTGCCGGGCTCATCGCCCTTGGTCCAGTACTGGGCCTTCCACTTGCGGCCGTTGTGGCTGGTGACATCACCGCCGTTGTAGACCACTCCGGCATCCCAACCCAGTTGCACCTGGCTCACCAGTTTCCACTGATCGGCGGTGCGGCTCGGCTCGTTGCCCTGGGTCCAATACTTGGCCTGCCACACCAGTTGCTTGTGGCTCACCTTGTCATTGGTGTTGTAGACGGTACCAGCACTCCAGGCAGGATGGTTGGCCGCATCCGGATCGCTGGCCTCGCAGCCACCACCTGTACTGGCCGGCTTGACGGTCAGGCGGGTAACGCCTGTGGCATCCAGCGCCCCGTCGGTGACCACCAGGGTCAGATCGTAGGCCGTATCACTGGTCACGTTCGAGCCCGTGACCACCAGGGTCGCGCTGTCCAGTCCGGTGGCGCTGAGCCCGGCCGGCACTGTCCACTGATAGCTCAGGGCATCACCATTGGGGTCGGAAGCGGTGGCCTTGATGCTCACCTGCTTGCCGGCCTCGACGGTCGCACTGGACGGTACGCTGACCACGGGGGGCAGGTTCGGCTGCGGCGCCTTGTTGGTGACCACCACCTGATCCTTGGCCGAGAGCCCCTGATCGTCGATCACGGTCAGCTCGAACACCAGATTGATGTCGCTGCTGACGGCATCCAGTACCACACGGGCCTTGGCCTGGGTGGCATCCAGCAGGCTGGCCTGGGGTCCGGAGACCTGTTTCCAGCTGTAGGTCAGCGCCCCGTTTTCCGGATCATGGGAGGCGCTGCCGTTGAGGGTCACCTCGGCCGGACCGGTGGCACTCAGATCGCTGCCGGCATTGGCAACCGGCGGCTTGTTGACCGGCGGTAGCGTACCCTCGCCGTGGCCCAGCCCCTCGTGCATGGCGTTGAGGATGTCGCCGTTGTCCGCATCAATTTCCCAGGCGAACAGACCGCCGAGCTGGTTCGCCAGCACGTACTGCCCCTTGGCCTTGACCGAGCGGTCGTTGTCGAAGGTAATGAGGTCGCCACTGCTGGCCTTGAAGACATAGGGGGCCTCGGCCGACTCGTCATAGCCCTGCTCCCAGCCTGCGCCCATGCGGTTGTTGACGATGTCACGGTAATCCACCACGCCATTTTCCCAGGTACCGCTCACCGGTCCGGTGGCGGTGCCGGTGAAGGGGTTGCCGGCCTGATAGTTCTTCACTCCGGTCCAGCCACGACCATACATGGCTGCCCCCACCACTATCTTGCCCGGTGTCACCCCCTGACCCAGCAGCGCCTTGACGCCCTTGTCGGTGGTGTACTTGGTGGCCGGATCCCAGCTGGAGGCAAAGAGGTTGGTCTGGTGGGCCAGATTCGTCAGGTCGAAGGCGCCGCTGAAGTCGTAGCTCATCAGGAAGATGTGGTCCATGTACTGCTGGGCCGCCTGATAATCCACCTTGGCAATCTTGTCACCGCCGGCGCTGATGGCCGAGGTCAGCTCATACTGGCGGCCGGTCTCGGCTTCCAGTTCATCGAGCATGGCTCGCAACTCCTTCATCAGCACCACATAGGTGGCGCCGTCATTCGGGCCGCCCAGGCTGGGGTTGGCCCCCTGTCCGCCCGGGAACTCCCAGTCGATGTCCACGCCGTCGAAGAATTTCCAGGTCTGCAGGAACTCTTTGACCGAGGCGACGAAGGTATCGCGCTTGGTCTTGTCACCCAGGAAGTAAAAGGGATCGGAGAGGGTCCATCCGCCGACAGACGGCAGGATCTTGAGGTCCGGGTGGGCCTGTTTGAGAGCCATCAGGTTGCCGAAGTTGCCCTTGTAGGGCTCATCCCAGGCGCTGAGGTTGCCCTGGGACATCTGGATCGCCGCCCAGGGATCATGGATGGAGACCTTGAAGTCTTCGCGGCCCGCACAGGAGCGCTGCAACGCCTCGAAGCTGCCGGAGATCTCTTTGAGGCTGTCGTTGATGCCGTTGCCACCGCAGATGGGGGTGAAGCCGTAGAGAATATGGGTCAGGTTCTGGGCCGGGATCTTGTCCACGGTGAACTTGCGACCATAGACACCCCACTCCACGTAGTAGGCCCCCACCACCTTGCCGGACTTGTTGGCGTAGGGCTTGTTGTTCTCCTTGAGGGGCGCATTGAGCGGCGCCAGGTGGCTGCCGTCGGTATCGGCGACCATCAGCTCCTTCTTGTCGGAGAGGGTGCAGCCGTCGGCGTTGCACAGGGCCACCTGCATCTGGTAACGCCCCCCCTTGGTGACCTTGAAGTTGGCGGTACCCGCGGCGGAGGCCGGGCCTGACCACACCTCCTTGCCGTCGAGCAGTACCTTGGCGGTCTGTCCGACGTCACCGGACCAGAGGTTCCAGGCCACGCTGACGGGAGCGCCATCCTTGTGGACGGTCACCAGCTGGTTGTAGGCCGAAGCGGCCTGATTGACTTCAACGATGGCAAACTTGGTGGGGCCGGAGCCAATGGTGGGTTTGCCCGGGGCAGCGGCGAAGGCGGAGGTAGTGCAAAGCCCCCCGACCAGAAGCGCCAGCAGGGAAAGTTTTGGACTTAACATATTTGAACTTCCTTATTTCGTTATTGGAATTAACAACGAAAAAGGCAACGCAACCTGCCAGGTAACGCAGACAACATCGCAACCATGGCTTGGCCCATGGACGATACAACCTGTGGTGGCCCCGCTATCCTAGGTACGCAGACCCTTAGACCGGAAGCTTTGCGTCCCGGACTTTCATCCGGTTTGCCTTTTTGCACAACTTGATTTGCGACAAAAATAATCGCCGAATGACTATAGAGGAGAGTCGCCCGGGTGCCACCTGCCAAAAGTGACACCCAACAAGACTCAATTATCACCAAATCTGGAAAATGGCGACGAAATAGGCATCATCATCGTCGATCATGACGTCTGGATGGCATCCAGAAAATGTTCAGCCAATGCTCGATTCTGTGAGACCAGTCACTGAACCGGCATCAGCAGGCTGTTCATCAGGGCGCGCAGCTTGAGAGGTTTGACCGGTTTGCTCACGTAGCCGAAGCCGTGCTCACGGATCTGTGCCTGCAACTCGCTCTTGCGATCCGCACTGATGATGATGCCGCCGATACCGTTGCCGTGGGCCAGCCTGATCATGTGCAGCGCCTGCAACCCTGTCTTGCCGTCATCCAGGTGATAATCCGACAGCACCAGCGCAGGCAGGAAGCCGCCGCCGATGATCTCTTCCGCCTGCTCCTGGCTCTGGGCACAGCGCACCTCGCAGCCCCAGCGTCCCAGCAGCGAGGCCATGGCGATGAGGATATCCTCCTCGTTGTCGATGCAGAGGATCCTGACCCCTTCCAGCTGACTGTCTCGCAGGGCCGGGGTCGTCACCTGGCTGGGGATGACGGGCCGGGTCGCGAGGTTCAGGGTGATGGCAAAGACGGACCCCGCTCCGGGCCAGCTGCGCAGGGAGAGCTGATGACCCAGCACCAGCGAAATGCCGCGGGCGATGGCGAGCCCGAGGCCAAGCCCCTGCTCCCTGGCGGTGCGGGAGTGATCGAGGCGGGAAAACTCGTCGAAGATCGCCTCCTGCTTGCCCTCCGGGATGCCGGGGCCGTTGTCCCACACCTCGATGCGCACCTTCTCCCCCATGCGGCGACAGCCGAGCAGCACCCGACCGCCGGGGTTGTAGCGAAATGCGTTGGTGAGGAAGTTCTGCAACACCCGCCGCAGCAAGCGCACATCGCTGTAGACCGCAAGGCGGCTCTCCACCACGGAGAACTGGATCCCACCGGCCTGGGCCAGCACGCCGAATTCCGCCTTGAGATTGTCCAGCACATCGCTCAGGGCGAAATCGAGCTTCTTCGCCTTGAACTTGCCCGCCTCGAGGCGCGAGATGTCCAGCAGATCCGTGATGAGATCCTCGGTCGCCCCCAGGGCGTCGTCGATGTGGCGAGCGATGCGGGCCGGTTCGTCCTCCGGGGGCAGCATCTCCAGCAAGGAGGAGGTAAAGAGCTTGGCCGCGTTCAGCGGCTGGGTCAGGTCGTGGCTCACCGCCGCAAGGAACCGGCTCTTGGACTGGTTGGCCCGCTCCACCTGCTGGTTTACCAGCAGCAGTTGACGGTTGAGTTCGGAGAGCTCGTGGGTGCGCTCGGCCACCCGCGCCTCCAGGTGCTCGTTCGCTTCCCGCAGCACCCGCTCCGCCGCCCTGAACGGGGTGATATCGGTGAAGGTCATGACAAAGCCCCCCGCAGGCATGGGGTTGCCCTGCATCTCGATGACCCGGCCATCGGGACGCTCCCGCGCCGAGACATGGGGGCTGCCACGCTTCATGAAGGCAACCCGCCGCGCCACCTGGGCCTCGATGTCTCCCTGACCGCACAACCCCTGTCCGGCGTTGTAGCGGATGATCTCCTCGATGGAACGGCCCACCTGAATGAGACCGGGGGGATAGGAGAACAGCTCGATGTAGCGTCGGTTCCAGGCCACCAGCCTGAGCTCCCTGTCCACCACGGAGATCCCCTGGCCCATGTGTTCGATTGCCCCCTGCAACAGGCCGCGGTTGAAGCGGAACATGTCGGAGGCCTCGTCCACTATGGTGGCGATCTCCTCGAGCTGCATGTTGCGTCCCTGCAGGGCAGAGGCCAGCACCAGGCGGGCGGACGAGGTACCGAATACCCCCGCCAGCAGTCGCTCCGTGTGGGCGATGAGCTCGGCGGAGGCCTGCATCTGGGGCGCCAGGGTGCCTCCCCGCTCGCCGGCGAAGCGACCGAAGGCCCGCTTGACGCGGCTGGAACCGACGAAGCGGGCCGCCAGCATCTCCAGCTCCTTCACCGAGACCCGCGCATGATAAAGCGCCGAGGTGTCCCGGCTCGTCTTGCCGACGAAGTTGGCTGCCTGCAGCCGCTCGCTCACCGCCGCCCGTGACAGCAGGGAGCCCGCCACATAGCCGGCGAGGTTGAGCAGAAGACTCAGGAAGAGGCACCAGGCCCCCAGACTCAGATCCCGCACCGCCGGCCAGTCTGGGGGCGCCAGCAGGGCTTCGAGAGGGGAGCCAGCCAGCAGTCCGCTCTCCGCCAGCAGGGTCACGAACCAGAGGCTGACCCCGAGGGCGAGCCCGAGATAGACGCCCTTGCGATTGCCATGACGCCAGTACAGGCCGAGCAGCAGGGCTGGCGAGAACTGGGCCACGGCCCCGAACGAAAGGTAACCGATGCGCGACAGACTGGTGAGATCCCCGAGCCAGAGATAGAGCGCCCAGGCCGCCAGCAAAATCAGCAAGATGGCGCCCCGACGCACCTGCAGCAGCAACCGCATCAGGCGCTCGTCCCGCCCCTGTTGCCAGACCCGGCGCAGCAGGACCGGCAACACCAGATCGTTGCTCACCATGATGGCCAGGGCGATGGTGCAGACGATCACCATGCCGGTGGCCGCCGAGGTACCGCCGAGAAATGCCAGCATCGCCATGCCGTCGTAGCCGAGCGACATGGGGAGGCTTATCACATAGGTGTCCGAGGCCATGTCTGCCCCGACCCACTGCTTGCCTGCCAGCGCCAGCGGCCAGATGAAGAGCCCCATCAGGAAGAGATAGAGGGGGAAGATCCAGCGGGCCCAGTGCAGATCCTGCCCCTGGTTGTTCTCCACCACGGTCACGTGAAACTGGCGCGGCAGGCAGATGACGGCACACATGGCGATCAGGGTGTAGATGGCGAGCTCCAGCAGACTGCCCGGCGTCACCGCCACCACCGCATCGAGGAAGTCGCCCGCCACCAGGGTACGCGCCTCGCTCGGTCTAGCGATGATGAGCCAGAGCGCAAAGCCCCCCACCGCCATGAAGGCGAGCAGCTTGACCACGGACTCGAAGGCGATGGCCACCACCATGCCCCTGTGGTGCTCGGTGGCATCCAGGTTGCGGGTGCCGAACAGAATGCTGAACAGGGCCAGCAGCAGGGTGACCCCCAGCGCCAGCTCCGCCATGTTGCTGGTGGGGCTGACCCCCGTGCTGTTGGCCATCAGCAGATCGAGCCCGGTGACGATCGCCTTGAGCTGCAGCACCAGATAGGGAAGTATCCCCATGACGGCGATGAGGCTGATCACCATGGCCAGGCGCTGGGACTTGCCATAACGAGCGGCGATGAAATCGGCGATGGAGGTGATGTGCTCGCGCTTGGCCACCAGGATGAGGCGGGCCAGCAGGCGCCAGCCAAACAGGAACACCAGCATGGGGCCCAGGTAGATGGGCACCGGCGACCAGGGGGATTCGCTGGCCTGGCCCACGGTGCCGAAGAAGGTCCAGGAGGTGCAATAGACCGCCAGCGACAGGCTGTAGAGCAGAGGCTGCCCCTTGGGGCGACGGCGCTTGTTCTTGTCCGCCACATAGGCGATGAGGAACAGCAAGCCCAGATAGGCGAGCGACAACCCGATCAGCAGCCATCCTTGGTGCATCTCTCTACTTCCCTTTTCCAGATAAGTCGGAGGCCTGCCGCGCCAGAGACCGGCAGACCTGTGTCATCGGCCCTGTTCAGGGCTCTCTTCACGCAGCCGCAACACGAAGACCGGCAGCACTACCAGCACCATGATAAAGAAGATGCCGCCCCCCAGCGGCTCGAACAGCACGCCGCAGATCGCCATCAGGGCCGCCACCGTCATGCCGAGGCCCAGGGCCGCATAGAGCGCCTGGGTGGGGATCTGCTGCTCCGCGGGCAACTGGCGGGTCATGAAGCGGATGGCGCCGAGGTGGCTGACGCAGAAGGTGACCCCGTGCAGCAGCTGGCCGAGCACCAGCACCGCCAGGTCGGTAGAACTGCCGAGCAGCACCCAGCGCACCACGCAGCCAAGGGCCCCCACCAGAAACAGCGTCTGGGCGCCGAAGCGCTGGAGGAAGCGCTTGTCCGCGGCGAACATGGCGATCTCCGCCACCACTCCCAGAGCCCAGAGATACCCGATCAGGGTGCCGCTGTAGCCGGCGCTCTTCCAGTAGATGGCGCTGAAACCGTAGTAGGCCGCGTGGCTCCCCTGCAGCAGGGCGGTGATGAGCAGGAAGCGGCGCACCGGGGCCGACCTGAGCGTGACGAGCAGCGAGGCCTTGGCCCGCTCCCCTTGCAGCTCCCGGGGGGCGGGTCGCAGCGGCAGCAGGCTGAGCCCCAGCATGATCAGCAGCCCGGCCACCATGGTGTGCAGCACCCAGTCGCTGCCAAAGTTGCCCACCAGGGCCCCCACCAGGGTGGAGGCGACGATAAAGGCAAAGGAGCCGCACAGCCGCACCTTGCCGTAGTCGAGGTGGGTCTGCACCACCATACGGGTGGCAAGCGCCTCTCCCATGGGCATCAGGGTCGGGTAGATGAAGTTGGCCGCCAGGGTCAGCACCACCAGCCACCAGAGGCTGTGGCCCAGATAGAAACCGAGGAAGGCCAGCAGACTCAGCAGACAGAGCAGCCGGGTGACGGGCAGCAACTGGCCGGCTCCCTTGACTCGCCCCATCACCATCAGGTTGCCGGCAAAGCGGATGGCCATGCCCACCCCTAGCAATAGCCCTATCTGTTCAGTACTCACCCCGATGCCTTCCAGCCAGAGCGACCAGAACGGCAGGTAGGCGCCATAAACGAAGTAGAAGGCACCAAAAAACAGGGCTAACCAGGAGAACGCGGGCATAGAGGCTCGGGCTGCATGACAAGGGGCACAAATGATAACCGATTTCGGGGCGGGGATCCCCAGGCGGCATGACAGATAAAAACCATAAATATCAATAAAGTTGAACCTTTGTCACATCCCCCTGTCTATTGGGTAACACCGCTTCCTGATGAGTGTTGCAATCCTTCCACCCGCCCCTGGCGGGTTTCTTTTTTGCAGACGCCGACCTTCATGACAAAAGGGGCCTGAGGGCCCCTTTTCCTTCATGCTGGTCCACGACCATCAGAACACGTACTTGACCCGTGCACTGAGGTTGCGGCCAGGCTTGGTCTGCTTGCTGGTATCTGCGGTGGCGGCAAGGCCGGTGATGCTCTCGTAGCTCACGTACTCCTTGTCAAACAGGTTGAACACCCCCACGTTGAGCTGCAGGTCCTGCACCGGCTTGAACTGGGCATAGAGATCCACCACGCCCCAGCCTGCGCTCTTGATGTTGTCGTTGCCTCGCGCATCCTTGCCCACCTTGTCCATGTCGTCGGCAAAGCGCAATGCGGTGTTGATGTTCCAGTTCGGCTGCTCCAGACGCACTCCGACGCTGCCGTTCAGGGGGCTCAGGCTGTTGATGTAGTTGCCCTCGCCATCCTTGCCCTCGATGTAGGCCAGGTTGCCCCAGACGTTGACCAGCTCGTTCAACCAGTAGTCCGCCTTGGCCTCGGCCCCCTTGGTGGTCGCCTTGTCCAGGTTCTGGTACTGATAGAGGGCGGTACGGCCTTCGGTGCCCACGGCCGTCAGCTCGATGAAGTCGTCGAACTTGTTGTAGAAGGTGGCCACTTCATAGCTGAACCCGCCACGGCTGCCGCGCACCCCCAGATCGATGCCGTCGCTGCTCTCTGGCTTGAGGTTCGGGTTGGGCTCGATGCGATAGCCATACGCCTGGTGGTTCAGGGTGGAGAAGGCGTTGTCATACATGGGCGCCTTGAAGCCGTGGCTGTACTGGGCGAACAGGTTCGCCGCCTCGTGCGCCTTGAACACCAGCCCCAGCTTGGGAGAGAACTCCCCTTCGGAGATCTTCTTCATGTTCTCGCCCGTGTAGGCGGGATCCTCGTCCGGGGTCATCTTGTAGTAGTCGTAACGCACGCCCGGGGTCAGCACCCAGCGCTCGCCGAACTTGATCTCGTCAAAGGCCCAGAGCGCACTGCGCTCGCTGGTGGTGGAGGGGAAGCTCAGCTCGTTGTAGCCGACGAAGTCACCCGGAACGGTCGGCCCCTTGAAGCGGGTGCGCTCGTTGTCGGTGTGCTCGTATTCCAGGCCCCAGGCCAGACGCTGGCTGGCGAGCGCCTTGTTGAACTTCACCTGGGCGCCCAGGCTCTCCTGCTCGAAACCGTTGTGATCCAGGGAGTTCTTGGTCACATAGGGGTTGCCCGGCATGACCGGATACTTGGACGAAGCGTACTGATCCAGGGTCTGCTTGGCGCGGCTGTAGTAGATCTTGCTGTCCACGCGATCCGCCCAGGGGGCGTTCAGGGCGAGGCCATGATCCAGTACCAGGGAGAGGTTGTCGGTCTCCTTGTCGGTAATGGGCTGGTTGAAGACGGAGCCCGCCTTGGTCAGATCGATGGCATCCGGATCCTGCCCCTCGGTGAAGTAATCCACCGTCAGTTTCAGGAACTGATCATCGGAGAGATTCCACTTGCTCTTGAACAGCACGGCCTGGCTGACGATGTCGAACTCGTTCTTGTCGCCGTCATAATTCTGGGTGACACCGCCATCGCGCCAGGTGTAGCGCAGCAGGTTCTCGACTTCCCCGGTGCGCAGCGCCCCCGTGATGCCGGCCATTCTCTGGTGGCTGCTGGAGGCATAACCCGTGGTCGCATCCAGATAGCTGTCGCGGCCCTTGAGGAAGTCGCCTGCATCCTTGGTGGTGATGGCAATGACGCCTCCCAGAGCATCGGAACCGTAAGCGGCCGAGGCCGGCCCTTTGGCCACTTCCACCTGCTTGATCATGTCGGTGTCGAAGTAGGTCTGACCCACGCCGCCATTCTTGTAGGCATCGTTCTGGCGCACACCGTCCTGCACCACCTTGACCCGGTTTTCGCTCATGCCGCGAATGGTGAAGGTTTGGGCATCTCCTGCTCCTCCCTGCACGCTCACCCCGGGCTCATAGCGGAACAGATCGGCGACGTTGCTGACGACCTGCTCTTCAATCTGCTCCGAGGTAATGACGGCGATGGGACCGGAAACATCTTCCAGCTTCTGTTCCATCCGGGAGCCGCTGACGACCATGACTTCATCGGCTTTCTTGTCTGCGGCGAAAGTGGGGGAGATCAGCCCGGCCGCCACGGCGAGGGCTATCAGGGAGGGGGTGTTGTTGTGCGCCACTGCAAAGTCCTTATTGAGAATTATTATCAAGCGGAAGGCATATTACCCCGCCAGAGACAAAGATCAATAATAAAGTGAATCATTCTCATTTCACTTTATCGTCATTCCCCCTTACACTGGCGCCACTTTTTGCTCGCCATGCCGCCATCCCATGGTGCAGCCTTTTCCCATCCCCTGTTTCGTGAGTGAGTAACCATGATCCGACGACTCCCCCTGCTCGCCCTGCCCCTGCTGCTGGTCGCCTGTGCCACCACGCCGCAGAACACCCCACCCGAGACCCTCTATGACGCACGGCTCGATACGGCCCAGGGGCAGGCGTTGACCTTCGAGCAGGCGGTGGCGCGGGTGGCGGATGCCGACATCGTGCTGGTGGGGGAGCTTCACACTCACCCGGCCATCCATCTGTTGCAGGCACGTCTGCTGGCGGGGCTTGACGAGATGTCGCAAGCCGATGGCCGGGCCCTGGTACTCTCCATGGAGCAGTTCAGCCGCGCCGATCAGCCGGTGCTGGATGCCTACCTGGCCGGACGCATCGGCGAATCGGCCCTCATTCGAGATGGCCATGCCTGGCCCAACTACCAGAGTGATTACCGCCCTCTGGTGGAGTTTGCCAAGGCGCAGCACCTGCCAGTGATCGCCGCCAATGCCCCCAAACCCCTGGTGAGCTGCGTCGGTCAGGAGGGACCGGCCTGGCTCGACAAACTGCCGGCCAATCGCCGCAGCCAGCTTGCCCGCGAGCTGACTCTGGGGGATGACGGCTACCGCCAGAAGTTCATGGCTTCCATGCACCATGGGGATGCGGACGGCAACGCCCGTCGCTTCGCCGCCCAGACCAGCTGGGACGACACCATGGCCGAAAGCATGGTGGATTATCTGGGCAAGCATCCCGGCAGGCGCATCATGCATATCGCAGGCAACTTCCACGTGGAGGGGGGACTCGGGATCGCCAGTCGCATCGCCAGCCGCAATCCGGCACTCAAGGTGGCACTCATCGTGCCGCAAACCAGTGACGAGACAGCCCCCGGGAGAGACGCAGACGTCAGGGTCCACATCGCTCCCCTGCCGGAACGCTGGCTAAATGCAAAGGAAATGAAGCAAGATATGGGCGCACTGCATCAATCCCGAAGCCGTGACTGCAGCCAATGGTTGCAACCCTCAAAATAGCCCAAGGATTTCATATGGATGTGTTACTCGTCATCGACATGCAACAGGGGTTGTTCGATAACCCCCGCCATCAGGATGCCCAGGTCATCGCCAACATCAATCGTCTGGCCGATCGCGTGCGGGGCCAACACGGACGGGTCATCTATGTGCAACACGACGAACCGGGTTCCGAGCTGGAACCTGGCAGTGCGGGCTGGCAACTGCACGCCGATCTGGCCCCGTCTCCCCACGACAGCCGGGTGCGCAAGACCGCCTGTGACAGCTTCCTCGACACCGAGCTCGGCTTCCTGCTGGCAGAGCAGTCGGTAGACAGACTGCTCATCTGCGGCTGTGCCACCGACTTTTGCGTCGATACCACGTTGCGCAGCGCCGCCGCCAGGGGCTTTGACGCCTTTGCGGTGACCGACGCCCATACCACGGCGGACAGGCCGCACCTGAGTGCGGAGCAGATCATCCAGCACCACCACTTCATGTGGCGGCATCTGAGCCTGCCTCAAGGCAGAAGCGTGACCCTGCTCACGACGGATGAGCTGCTGGCCACCATTCAACCCGAGCGGGCGTGTTAAGCTGCCCGTCCTGATGTGAACACCCGATTGGAGTCTTGTGTGCGTCTACTCTCTGCCGTTGCCCTCACGCTGCTGTTACCGGCGCTCACCGCCTGCTCCGGCTTGCCGGGGGCAGCACCCGATGGCCCGGCCCCCCTGTTCCACACCCATATCAGCGACGACGGGAGCAAGCGCTTCACCTTCGAGGCCGCCCCTCTCGACGTCCTGCCCACCCGGTTGCAGGAGGGAGATGACAACCGGCTGAGCCGCCGCGACAAGAGCCTGCTGGAACGCCGGGAAGCCCTGCAGGACGAGCAGCTCACCCAGATGCTGGCCACGCGCAAGTATTGCCGAAGCGGCTATATCGTCCTCAGCCAGACCTCCTGGAAGATCCGCGGGGAATGCAACGAGAGCGCCACCCAGGCCGATCGCGATGCCTTCCCCAACCAGGCAGGCTGGCAAGAGTAACCCGGGACATAACAACAAAATGGGCAGCCCAGGCTGCCCGTTTTCTCATCTCGCTAATTGTTCCCTCAAACGGGTTCATCCGCCGGGCTGGTCAGCTCGGCGCCATTGTCGATGCGTTTGTGCCCTTCCACCAGGTGAACGAAGTCCACCAGTTCGTCGCCGGAGACACGGAACGCCTGACCGAATCCCTTGACGAACAGTCCCTGCTCGGGCTTGAGCCTAAACAGCACGAAGTCCTTGAGGTTGGAGAGCCCTTTGACTATCTCGCCGAAGCGCCCTTCCAGCGCCGCAACGGCCTTCTCCCAGCGTGCGTCGTCGCGGGCCACCACCTCGGCGACCGCATCGAAGGTCAGACGCTTGCGGGCAAACAGCTCGCGGGCACCGGTTTCGTCCTCGATCAGCATCAGCGATACCTTGGGCACCTGTTGCAGGTTGCGGGCGTGGCGAGCTATCTCGGAGATGAGCACATAGTATCCATCTTCCTGCAGCACGAAGGGGGCATAGCTGGCATTGGGGTTGCCTTCGCCATCCACAGTGGCGAGCTGCAGGGTACGGCAACCGTCGCGGAACTCGCGGATCTCCGGTTGCAGGCGGTTTTGCAGGCGCTCCTGACGTTCACTCATGCTTTCACTTCCTCTTGATACTGACGGCGCAGGGCCATGAAACGCTCCACCTGCTCAGGCAGCAGATGACGCTGCTCGTCCCGGCCCAGGTAGATCTTGAAAATGCAGCGGCCACTGTGGCCGAAGAACTGGAAGGAGTGCCCCTCCTTGCCCATGAAGAGCTTGCTGACCAGGGCGATGCCCGCCACGTTGTCGAGCTTGAGGTGGCCGTGCAGTTCGCCGTCCCGCCCCATCAGGTTGTAGTAGCCGCGCGCGTTCTTGCCCTTGGGGAAGGGAGCCTTCACCTCGAAGATGGAGCCATCGGATTCGACGATGGTGGTCACCTGACCCCAGCTGGACAGGTCCGCCAGCAGGGCTTCGGCCTCCCCGGCCGGCACTGACGTCATCAGGGCGGCAGGCAGATGGCGTACCACCTCCCACTCGCTGACGGCCAGCTCGGTGGCGATAGTGGACGGGTGGGCACTGGGGTCTTGCTCCAGCAGCGCCTGAATGCGTTGTGCAATGCTCATCGGTTCTCCCTGGATGATCTGGCGATGGTGCTCGGTGTCGCGACGGATACTGTAATAAAGCGCCCCAAGTAACGCAATTGATAATCGCTTTCATTCTCAGTGCATTTTGGTGGGCGACTTGATATTCTCGGCGGCAACCTTATTTCATTCACCCTTCGGAGGTTCGCATGGGCCGTCGTTTTGCCCTCGCATTCAGCCTGCTCGGCTGTGCCCTTTCCCTCTCTTCCCCATCCGTCATGGCGGTGGAGCGTATCGTCAGCATAGGCCCGGCCACCACGGAACTCATCCTGGCGCTGGGGGGCGAGCAGAGCCTGGTCGCCACCGATGTCAGCAGTCCGGAGCCCAGAGGCGTGCCCAAGGTCGGCTATCACCGCGCCCTCGCCGCCGAAGGGATCCTGAGCCTCTCTCCGACCCTGGTGGTCGGCAGCGACGAGATGGGCCCGAACAGCACGCTTGATCAGTTGCGCCGTGCCAACGTCAAGGTCGAGGTCATGGCCACAGCCCCTACGCTGGCCAACCTCAACGAGCGTATCGACACCCTGGCCCATCTCCTGGGTGACCAGACGGCAGGGAGCAAGCTCAAGGAGCAAATTGCCGCCCAGAGCGACACCCTGGCGGCGCAGGCGAAGCAGAACAAGCCCCTCAAGGTCGCCTTCCTGCTGCTGCACAAGGGTCAGCCCACCAGCATCGCTGGCGGCAACACCACCGCCAGCGCCCTCGTCACCCTGGCGGGCGGCGTCAATCCGGTGGCTGGGCTCCACGACTACAAGCCCGTTTCCACCGAATCCCTCATCGAGCTGCAACCGGATCTGGTGTTGGTGAGCGGCCGCGACTGGCAGCAGTATCAGGATCCCGACGCCGTCCTGAGCCAGGTGCCCGCCCTGTCAGCCACCCCGGCAGGCAAGAACAAGGCTATCCACGCCATCGACGGACATGCCCTGCAAGGGGGCCTCAGCCTTCGTTCCTTGCAACAGGCGAACCAGATCGCCCAGTGGATCAAGCAGGGTTCCTGATGCGTCTGCCTCTGCCCTGGCTGCTCGCCCTGACCGGCTGCGCGCTGGCGTTGCTGCTGGTCGGGTCCCTCGCGACCGGCCCCATGTCCCTCTCCCTTGGTGAGAGCCTGCGCGCCCTGTTTGCCGGACCACAGAGCGGGATTGAGGCTCACAAATTATTGATCGTGCAGGAGATCCGTCTGCCACGAACCCTGCTCTGCATCGCCGTGGGGGGCATTCTCGGCCTCTGCGGCGCCGTCATGCAGGGACTGTTTCGCAACCCCCTGGCAGACCCCGGCATCATAGGGGTGTCGGGTGGCGCGGCACTCGGCGCGGCCCTGGCCATCGTGCTGCTCGCCCCGTTGGGCTCGCACCTGCAGAGTCTGCTCGGCCTGGGGTTGCTGCCCCTGCTCGCCTTTCTCGGCGGAGCCCTCACCACCACCCTCGTCTATCTGCTGGGTACCCGGGAGGGGGGCACCTCGGTCACCGTGATGCTGCTGGCCGGGGTGGCCATCACGGCGCTCTCCGGCGCCGTCATCGGACTGCTCACCTACCTCGCCGACGATCAGATGCTGCGCAACCTGAGCCTGTGGCAGATGGGCTCCCTGGCGGCAGGCAAGCCGGTCGATGTGACGCTGGCGCTGCTGACCCTGGCCGCTTTGCTGCTGCTGTTCATGCGCGATGCCAATCCCCTCAACGCCCTGCTGCTGGGAGAGGGAGAGGCACGGCATCTGGGGGTGAACGTGCAGACACTGAAGCGTCGCCTCATCCTGCTCACCGCTGCCGGTGTCGGCGTGGCGGTGGCCGTGGCGGGCATGATCGGCTTTGTCGGCCTAGTGGTTCCCCATCTGGTACGGCTGCTGGCCGGCCCCAACCATGTCCGCCTGCTCCCGCTGTCTGCCCTGCTGGGGGCTGGCCTGCTGCTGGGGGCCGACATGCTGGCGCGTACCCTGCTCGCACCGGCCGAGCTGCCCGTCGGCATCATCACCGCCCTGCTGGGGGCCCCCTTCTTCATCTGGCTCTTGGTCAAGAGCCGCCGAACCCTGTAACAGGAGATCGTCACTTTGCCCGGATCCCCCTCCCCCCTGCTCAGTTGCCGGGGTCTTCGCCTCAGTCGTGGCAACCGGCTTATCCTGGACAGCCTGGATCTCGACCTGCATGCCGGCAGCCTGACCGCCCTGCTCGGCCCCAACGGGGCGGGCAAAAGCTCACTGCTCAAGTGCCTGACCGGCGAGCTGGAACATGAAGGGGAGATCCACCTGTTCGGCCAGACCCGCAGGGGGTGGGCCGACAACGCTCTGGCACACCGGGTCGGTGTGCTGCCGCAAAGCTCCTCCTTGAGCTTCCCCTTCCTGTGCGAAGAGGTGGTGGCCATGGGTCGGCTGCCCCACAGCGAGCCTGCCAGCCGGCGCGACGAAATAGTCCGCGCCGCCATGACCCACGCCGGGGTCGACCATCTGGCGAACCGCCTCTATCCCGGCCTCTCCGGCGGGGAGCGTCAACGGGTGCAGTTCGCCCGGGTGCTGGCCCAGATCTGGCAGGCCCCGGAGGAACCGCAGCAAGCGCGGCTGCTGCTGCTGGACGAGCCCACCTCGGCGCTGGATCTCAAATACCAGCACCAGTTGCTCGCCATGGCCCGGGCGCTGGCCGGTCGCAACACCGCCGTGCTGGTGGTGTTGCACGACCTCAATCTGGCAGCCCGCTACGCCGATAGACTGGTGATGCTGGAGCAGGGCAGGCTGATGGCTGACGGCAACGCAGGCGAGGTGCTGACTCCGGAGCTCATCGCGCGCCTCTACAACTACCCCGCACAGGTGATCCACCACCCCGAGAGTGGCGTTCCCATGGTGGTGTGACACCCAGGGGCAGATAGCAACAGAGCGCCATCAGGCGCTCTGTCTTTTTGCGGTATCCAGCCTTGGGCTGACCAGCAGGGCAATCCCCACGGGCACATCAGGCTATCTGGTAGCGCCCCGGCTTGTGATTGAGTGTCAACACCAGGTTACAGATGATGGCGGCCACCACGGAGAGTGCCAGCAGCCAGGGGGAAACCACGAAGAAGGAGGCGACGACGATGACGCAATCCAGTCCCATCTGCAGCTTGCCTGCCCGGATGCCGAACCTGTCCTGGATGAAGAGCGCCAGGATATTGAAGCCCCCCAGGCTCGCCTTGTGGCGAAACATGATGAGCAACCCCATGCCGATCAGGGTGCCGCCGATGAGCGCCGCGTAGACGGGCTCGATCTTGCCTATCTGCACCACGGCGTTGAGGTGATCCGTCATGAAGGAGACGGTGGCCACGGCGGCAAAGGTATTGAGGGTGAAGCGCGGCCCCATCCTGAGCCAGGCCAGGGCGTAGAACGGCAGGTTCATGGCGAAGAACAGCAGGCCGAAGCTGATGCCGGTCACCTGCTGCAGCAGCAGCGCCAGCCCTGCGGTGCCGCCGGTGAGCAGGCCGACCTGATGGAACAGGAAGATGCCGAGGGAGACGAAGCCTGCCGCGGTCAGCAGGGCGAGCACATCCTCATAGAGCGGGTGCGCAGAGCGGGGGGTGTTGTCCATAACCGGGTGTCCATGCGAAGTGAAAAGAGTGTCTGCCGCCAGCACTGGCGGTGGCGAGCCCCGTGGATCGGGACTTCGTTTATGACCACAGTGTCCGATTTCAGTGAGCCGGATCACAAGACTGTGGCGATACGCACCAAAATGGTGCTCGTCAGCCCTGCGTTACAACCCCTGCACCAAGATCAGCCACTCTCTCCCGCGCCACCCTGGCCCCAGGCTGAAAAACCGGACGGATCCCGCTGTTACCAACAATGAATCGTTCTAGAATGGGGCCTCGCAAATCTCTGCCCCCAAGGAGTCGCCGCAGATGAGAGTCGCCGTATTCGGAATAGGTTATGTGGGTCTGGTCCAGGCCGCCGTGCTGGCCGAGATGGGCCACCAGGTGACCTGTGTGGATGTGGATGCCGCCAAGGTCGGCCGGCTGAAAGAAGGCATCATCCCCATCTTCGAACCCGGCCTGGCCCCCATGGTGCAGGCCAACCACCAGGCAGGTCGCCTGCACTTCACCACGGACGTGGCCGAGGGGGTGGGCTTCGCCGAGCTCATCTTCATCGCGGTCGGCACCCCGCCGGATGAGGACGGCTCAGCCGATCTGCAGCACGTGCTGGCGGTGGCGGGCACCATAGGCCGCCTGATGGAAACGGGCAAGGTGGTGGTCAACAAGAGCACGGTACCGGTCGGCACCGCGACCAGGGTGCGTCGGCACATCGAGGCCATCCTGCACGAGCGCGGCGTCTCGCTGCCGCTCGAGGTGGTCTCCAACCCCGAGTTTCTCAAGGAGGGGGCCGCCGTCAATGACTGCCTGCGACCGGATCGCATCATCATCGGCACCGGCTCGTCCCATGCCTTCGCCTTGCTGGAGGAGCTCTATGCCCCCTTCAACCGCCAGCACGATCGCATCATCCAGATGGATGAGCGCAGCGCCGAGCTGACCAAGTACGCCGCCAACGCCATGCTGGCCACCAAGATCTCCTTCATGAACGAGATGGCCAATCTGGCGGAGAAGCTGGGGGCCGATATCGAGGCGGTGCGCAAGGGCATAGGCGCCGATCCGCGCATCGGCTACCACTTCATCTATCCGGGCTGCGGCTACGGCGGATCCTGCTTCCCGAAGGACGTGAAGGCGCTGATCCACACCGCCAAGGAGGCGGGCTGCGAGGCGCCGCTGCTGCGCTCGGTGGAGCAGGTCAACGACAGGCAGAAACACAGGCTCGCCGAGCGGCTGCACCAGCACTTCGGCGCCGACTTGAGCGGCCGCACCTTCGCGCTCTGGGGGCTCGCCTTCAAGCCCAACACAGACGACATGCGGGAGGCCCCGAGCCGGGTGCTGATGGACGCCATCTGGGCCGCCGGCGGCAAGGTGCAGGCGTACGACCCCGAGGCCATGAAAGAGGCCCAGCACCTCTACGGCCTGCGGGACGACCTGACCCTGTGCGGCACCCAGGAGGCGGCCCTCAAGGGCGCCGATGCCCTGCTCATCTGCACCGAGTGGCAGCAGTTCCGCGCCCCCGACTTCGAGCTTATCCAGCGCACCCTGAAGCAGGCCGTCATCATCGACGGTCGCAACCTCTACGATCCGGCCCGCCTGCGCCAGCGCGGCTTCACCTATTACGCCATCGGCCGAGGCGACAGCCTGGAACAGGCGCACGGTCTGGGGCAGCCGCGATGAAGTATCTCGTCACCGGCGCCGCCGGTTTCATCGGCTTTCACCTGGCTGGACGGCTGTGCGCCGAGGGCCACGAGGTTGTCGGCATCGACAACCTCAACGACTACTACGAGGTGAGCCTGAAGGAGGCGCGCCTCGCGCGGCTCGGCCCCCTGCCCGGTTTTCGCTTCGAGCGCCTCGATCTCGCCGATCGCACCGCCATGGCCGAGCTGTTCGCCCGGGAGCAATTCGAGCGGGTGATCCACCTCGGCGCCCAGGCCGGGGTCCGCTACTCCCTGGACAACCCCTTCGCCTACGCCGACAGCAACCTCACCGGCACCCTGACCGTGCTGGAGGGGTGCCGCCATCACGGGGTACAGCACCTGGTCTACGCCTCGTCCAGCTCGGTCTATGGCCTCAACGAGCAGATGCCGTTCAAGACCTCGGACGGAGTGGATCACCCTGTCTCTCTCTACGCGGCGAGCAAGAAGGCCAACGAGCTGATGGCCCACTCCTACTCCCACCTCTACGGCCTGCCCACCACGGGCCTGCGCTTCTTCACCGTCTACGGTCCCTGGGGTCGCCCCGACATGGCGCTGTTCAAGTTCGTGCGCGCCATCCTCAAGGGCGAGCCCATCGACATCTACAACCAGGGCCAGCTCAGCCGGGATTTCACCCATGTGGACGACATCGTGGAGGGGATAGTGCGGGTCGCGGACAGGCCACCGGTCGGCGATGCCAACTGGCGGGGGCAGACGGATGCCAGCCCGGCCCCCTACCGCCTCTTCAACATCGGCAACGGCAGCCCGGTGCGGCTGCTGGACTTCGTGGAGGCCATCGAGACGGCGCTCGGCAAACGGGCGATCCGCAACATGCTGCCCATGCAGCCCGGCGACGTGCTCGCCACCTGGGCCGACACAGAGGCGCTGTTCGAGGCGACCGGCTATCGCCCCAAGGTAGGGTTGACCGAAGGGGTCGAGAGCTTTGTGAAGTGGTACAGGGAGTACTACAGGATCTGACCGCACAGGATCATCCAAATAGAAAGGGGCTGCCAATGGCAGCCCCTCTGTTTATCCGGCTTACTCTCCTGCCGTCCGGGCTCAGGGCCCGGGGGCATAGCTGAAGGGCGCTATCTGTGGGCTCAGACCGCGACAGGCCGGCTTGAGGGCCTCAGGCCCGGCCAGCAGCCAGTCGGTGCGGTGGCGGTTGCCGAGGTTCTCCATGCGATCTGCGTCGAAGCAGACCGCCATCAGATCGGCTGCGCCCAGCACCCAGCGACCGGGAGCGGCCGCAATCCAGGCCGCCGCCTCGCGCGCCTGCTCCCCATCCCCCATCAGATAAGGGTAATGCCGCAGGGGCCGTTGGCTGAACAGCAGGTGCTGTTCCTTGAAGCCGGCCAGCAGCAGCTCGTTCCCCGCAGGCACCCGCTCCGCCGCCAGCGCCATCACCCCCTCCGGGGTGCGCATGTCGTTGAGCCTCACGCAGATCCAACTGGAGTAGATGAGCCACCCCACCGCCAGCGAACAGAGGATGGCACTGAGTGGCGCCCGGCGCAGCAGCGCATTGACCAGCAGCAGCGCCCCTCCCATCGCCAGCAGGGGCAGCCAGGGGGCCGGGCCCAGATCCCCCAGTCTGCTCGCCAGCCTAGCGCTGAAGGCCAGCGCCCCGGCGGCGCCCACGCAGACGATCCCCAGCAGCCAGCCGAGTCCACCCAGCAGGCGTGCGGGCCAGGCCCTCGCCAGCAGCTCGGCGACGAAGGGAGCCGTCAGCAGGGCCAGAGCCGGCGTCCCCGGCGTGACATAGACGCCGCGCTTGCCCGGCGAGGCCGAGAAGAAGAGGATCACCAGCACCAGGTAACCGAGCAGCAATATGATGCGCCTGTCCTGCCCCTGGATGGCCTTGCGCCAGGCCACCACCAGCCAGGGCAGCAGCAGGGAGAGCGGCAGCCAGAATGGCGGGATCACCGAGGTGAGGTAGTACCAGAAGGGTTTGACGTGGTGCCAGGCGTTGGCATAGCGGGTCACCGTCTGGCGCAGCAGTATGTTGTCCCGGTAGGCCTGCAGCACGGGATCCCCGCTCTGGGCCACGGCGAGCAACATGGGCACCAGCCAGAGAGCGATGGCCAGCACCATGAACAGCGGCCCCGCCAGCCCCTTGAGCCAATCGCCCCTGGTGGCGGCACGGATCTTCTCCCTGTGGGTCCAGATCGCCGGGATCAGGATCAGCAGGGCCAGCAGCCCCACCCCCTTGGTGATGATGCCGAGCCCGGCGGCGAACCAGCCGAGCCAGTACCAGCGCCAACCGCCACCACAGAGCAGGAAGCGGACGAAGCCATAGACCCCGAGGGTGATGAAGAAGGTGACCAGCGCATCGATCTGCGCCGTCTTGGCTTGCAGGGTGAACTGGACCGTAAAGAGCAGCAGCAGACCGGCCATGAAGCCGACCTGTGCGCTCCACAGCCGGCGCCCCAGATCCCACACCAGCGCTATGGTCAGCAAGCCAGACAGCAGGGAGGGCAGCAGGAAGGCAACCTTGATGGAGCCGGTCAGCAGATACCCTATCGCTATCCCCCACATAAACAGGGGGGGCTTGTCCGGGTAGATCTCGCCGCCGCGCATGGGGAAGAGCCACTGGCCGCTCTCCACCATCTCCTTGGCGATCAGGGCGAAGCGCGGCTCGTCGGCGGGCCAGGGATCCCGCAGGCCGAGGCCCGCCCCCAGCACCACCAGGGCGATCAGCAGCAGCCAGCCCAGCGACTCCTGCCTGAGCAGATAACGATCATTTACCATGGCGAACCCCATAGTCGTCGACGACCTTGTCCCGCTTCCACCCTCTGTGCTGGATGTCCAGATAGAGGCTGTAGAGGGCGGTAAAGGTGGGGAAGAGGTTCTGCAGCACGCCGACGGAGTCCTGCTTGGGGGAGAAGATGAAGTAGCTGAGCGTCATCAGGCTGCCGAGCACGCTCATGTACCAGAACAGGCGGGGAATGACGGGCCGGCCGGCCCGCTTCGAGGCCAGGAACTGCACCAGCCAGCGCCCGCCGAACATGAGCGCCCCCGTGTAGCCGATGAGCTTCCAGCCGGTGACATGCAGACCCGTCCAGTCAAACCAGGTCAGCTCCATGGAAAGCAGGGCATCGATCATCGCCGCCCTCCCCGGTTCAAACCGCCTACATGGGGGGCGACCTCATCCCGGACCAGCCGGACCGATGACAACGAAAGCAGGGTGTCCATCACTCCAGCATCTCCCGGATCTCGACCACCTTGGAGCGGCGCTGCAACCACCAGACGCCGACCACGTCCACCAGCCCGACCCAGAGCCGGTTCCAGACGCCGTACTTGGAAACGCCCGCCTGCCGCGGCCTGTGGTTGACCGGCCAGGGGGACATGCGGCCCCCCTGGGCCTGGATCAGGGCCGGGATGTAGCGGTGCATGTGGTTGAAGCCGGGCAGGCGCAGATACCAGTCGCGGCGCACCACCTTGAGGCCGCAGCCGGTATCCGGGATGCCGTCCCGCAGCAGCAGATCGCGAAAACCGTTCGCCAGCCTGGACGAGAGGCGTTTCACCCAGTCATCCCGGCGAGTGACACGATGGCCGATGAGCCCGACCTGGCTCTTGTCCGCCGCGAAACGGCGCGTGGCCTCCTCCAGCATGGCGGGAATGTCCGCCGGATCGTTCTGGCCGTCTCCGTCCAGCACCACCAGCCAGTCGCCGCGCCCCTGGCGCACCCCGCTCAGCACCGCCATGCTCTGGCCGACGGCCCTGGCGTGGCGCACCACCCGCAGCCTGGTGAAGCGGGACTTCAGCTCGCACAGCAGGGCATAGCTGTCATCCTCGCTGCCATCATCCACGTAGATCAATTCGTACTCGTATCCGCCCCCCAGAGCGGCGTCGATTTCACTGATGAGGGGAGCCAGATTGTCCCGTTCATCCTTGGCTGGTACTACGACTGACACATCGACTGAATCACCCATATGAGCTTCCCGACAATGAAAATAATCCAAGGGATCCTGTTGCGCACATCATGAAGAAGGTGGACTGAGCGCCAGAACCTGCACAAATACAAGGTATTACATCATGATGATCGCAGTCTATCACCCGACAACTAACAATCGCATCAACTAAGAGGGGCAGCACAACAGCGCGGCCCTGCCCGCACCTCAGGTCGTCACCACCAGCAGAATCTTCTCCCGCCTAAAAGTTCCATACCGTTTTCGTCTCTGATGACCTGACACATAACCACATGTTCCATCGTCTGGCTGGCAGCCACCCCGTGGAGAACCTATATCTTCCGGACAAGCCAACGAGGTAACCATCATGCAGAGACTCTGCGCCTGGGGCTGGGGGCTGCTCCTGCTGTTGACCACGGCATCGGCCCATGCCGATGCATTTCGCCAGGCCCCCAAGGCGATGAGCGCCCTGCGCCAGGGCGCCGCCATGGAGCGCGGCAACCCGAGGCAGGCCATCGCCCACTACTGCACCGCCGCCAGCCTGGGCAACCCGGAAGCCTACTACCGCATCGGTCGCCTGCTGGCTCGCGGCCCCCAGGGGATACGCAACGCGCGCCACGCGAACGCCTACCTCGCCATGGCCATGCGCCTCGGCAATCAGCAGGCCGCCCGCTACTACAACGAGCGGGTCGGCAACGCCCCCCTCGGCACCTGTGGCGTCGGTGGCAGCGGAGGCGGCGCGCCCTGGGTGCGGCCCAGCACCCCCTTCGATCAGGACAGCTACCTGGCCCGCCAATCCACGAGCAAGCAGCAGCTGGCCAGCATGATCCGCCAGGCGGCCAAACGTCACAGAGTCAACCCCCAGCTGGCGCTGGCCATCGCCATCGCCGAGTCCAATCTGAACAGCGCCGCCGTCTCCCCCAAGCAGGCGCAGGGGGTCATGCAGCTCATCCCCGAAACCCAGGCCCGTTTCGGCGTGACCCGGCCGTTCGACGCCCGGCAGAACATCCGTGGCGCCATGATCTACCTGAAGTGGCTGGAGAAGCAGTTTGGCCCCGACTGGGTCAGGATCAGCGCCGCCTACAACGCCGGGGAGCAGGCCGTCCTGCGCCACGGCGGCGTGCCCCCCTATCGGGAGACCCAGGAGTACGTGCAGCGGGTGCTCTACTACTCGGGGCAGGATCCGGCCAAGGAGCGCCGGCTGCCACGCTGAGCGCCACCCGACGGCCGTCTCATCCGCACGAATCCTATCGGGCCAGGCTTAAGGAAATCTTAAGACAGGGCCCGGCACGCTCCTGTTCGCTGCCGCCTCTCGGCCGCTCGCCAGCCCCCTGGCTCCCCGCTCCCCGGCTTTGCCGCCCCCTCCCCATTGGTTTACAATCGACGGGTTTTTTGGAACCGGGTTGACGGCCCGTCGACCCGGCCCCACCACGACATCAGTTTGTTAATGCCAAGACATTAAACTGCTGAAAGGAAGAGAATTAGCCAATGGCTCAATTTATTTACACCATGAACAGGGTTGGCAAGGTCGTGCCGCCCAAGCGTCATATTCTCAAGAACATCTCCCTCTCCTTCTTCCCGGGGGCCAAAATAGGCGTGCTGGGTCTGAACGGCGCCGGGAAATCGACCCTGCTGCGCATCATGGCGGGTATCGACACCGAGATCGAAGGGGAAGCCCGTCCGCAGCCCGGCATCAAGATCGGCTACCTGCCCCAGGAGCCGAAGCTGGATCCGGAGCAGACCGTACGCGAAGCGGTCGAAGAGGCGGTCGGCGACGTCAAACGCGCCATGGCGCGCCTCGACGAGGTCTATGCAGCCTATGCCGACCCGGATGCGGATTTTGACAAGCTGGCCCGCGAACAGGGCGAGCTGGAAGCCATCATCGCCGCCCAGGGCGGTCACAACATGGAAAACCAGCTGGAGCGCGCGGCCGATGCCCTGCGCCTGCCGGCCTGGGATGCCCAGATCAAGCACCTCTCCGGTGGTGAGCGCCGCCGCGTGGCCCTGTGCCGCCTGCTGCTGGAAAAGCCGGACATGCTGCTGCTGGACGAACCGACCAACCACCTGGATGCGGAATCCGTGGCCTGGCTGGAGCGCTTCCTGCACGACTACGAAGGCACCGTCGTGGCCATCACCCACGACCGCTACTTCCTCGACAACGTGGCGGGCTGGATCCTGGAGCTGGACCGCGGCGAGGGCATCCCCTGGGAGGGCAACTACTCCTCCTGGCTGGAGCAAAAAGATGCCCGTCTGGCCCAGGAAGCGAGTTCCGAAGCCGCCCGTCGCAAGTCCATCGAGAAGGAACTGGAGTGGGTTCGTCAGAACCCGAAAGGCCGTCAGGCCAAATCCAAGGCTCGTATGGCTCGCTTCGAAGAGCTCAACACCAACGACTACCAGAAGCGCAACGAGACCAACGAGCTGTTCATTCCGCCCGGACCGCGCCTGGGCGACAAGGTGGTGGAGGTGGCCAACCTCTGCAAGTCCTATGGCGACCGCCAGCTGATCGACGATCTCTCCTTCTCCATTCCGAAGGGTGCCATCGTCGGCATCATCGGTCCGAACGGTGCCGGTAAATCGACCCTGTTCCGCATGATGTCGGGTCAGGAACAACCGGATTCCGGTTCCATCACCCTGGGTGACACCGTGGTGCTGGCCTCCGTGGATCAGTTCCGCGACAGCATGAACGACAAGAAGACGGTGTTCGAGGAAGTCGCCGACGGCCAGGACATCCTGCGCATCGGCAACTACGAGTTCCCGAGCCGCGCCTACATCGGCCGCTTCAACTTCAAGGGTTCCGACCAGCAGAAGCGGGTCGGCGAGCTCTCCGGTGGTGAACGTGGCCGTCTGCACCTGGCCAAGCTGCTGCAGACCGGCGGCAACGTGCTGCTGCTGGATGAACCGACCAACGATCTGGACATCGAAACCCTGCGCGCCCTCGAGAACGCCCTGCTGGAGTTCCCGGGTTGCGCCATGGTCATCTCCCACGACCGCTGGTTCCTCGACCGCATCGCCACCCACATCCTGGACTACCAGGACGAGGGCAAGATCGCATTCTTTGAAGGCAACTTCACCGAATACGAAGAGTGGAAGAAGAAGACCTACGGTGCCGAGGCTATCCAGCCGCGCCGCGCCAAGTACAAGCGCATTGCCAAGTAAGGCGAGGCAACAGCCGCGCCGCCAGGTATGACATCACAAGGGGAGCCGGAGCTCCCCTTTTTTGCCTCTTCTGACTTACAATCTCCACCTATTCCCCAGCGATAGCGACCCATGACCCAAGCCTCCACCACCAGACTCACCATCCAGATCCGGCTCGAACCCGGCTGCCTGGGGCCGGATGGCAAGCAGCACATCGATACCTTCTGCGCGGCCGCCAACCGGATCCTCGCCGCCATCGAACCCCGACGGGTGCACTGGGTGCTGCTGCCCCGCCATGACAAGCAACTGGCCGAGCAGGCCTACTTCCTTGATGGCCGCCCCTTGAGCGAAACCCAGGCCACCCTGCTGCTGCAACACATGGGGTTGGCCCTCGATCCCTTGCTGGAGCAGAGCGATGCCGTGCTGAGCCAGCTTATCGAACGCTACCAGAAAAACCGTTGATCCCGATGTGGAAACGGGGCTCTATTGGTCCCCTTTCTCCTGCCTCCGGGAGAAAACGTTTGAATTTTTACTCTATTCATTGATCCGCCTCGCACATCCGGGGTTTGTAAACCTGGCCGCCTGTGTGAAAATGTGCGCGCTGTCACGGTATCAGGACGAGTCTGGTCACTTCACCGCCAGAATCAGGGTCCGCCGCCCCGCATGGATGGGCCGGGCCCCCTGCTGCCTATTTCACGTCACCCATTGGAATCCAACATGAATCAACCACATCACGCTACCGGGCAGACCGCCAGCCCGGCTGCCGGGCAGGGATTGCTCGAGCGCCTGTTTGCCCTGCGCGGTCATGGCACCACGGCCCGCACCGAGGTGATCGCCGGCATCACCACCTTCCTGACCATGGTCTACATCGTCTTCGTCAACCCGCAGATCCTCTCTGCGGCCGGCATGGATACCCAGGCCGTGTTCGTTACCACCTGCCTCATCGCCGGTGTCGGCAGCATCCTGATGGGTCTGCTGGCGAACTTGCCCATCGCCCTGGCTCCCGCCATGGGCCTCAACGCCTTCTTCGCCTTCGTGGTGGTGGCTGGCATGGGCTACTCCTGGCAGGTCGGCATGGGCACCATCTTCTGGGGTGCGCTGGGCCTGCTGATCCTGACCCTGCTGCGGGTGCGTTATTGGCTTATCGGCAACATTCCGCTCACCCTGCGGGTCGGCATCACCGCCGGTATCGGTCTGCTGATCGCCCTGCTCGGCCTGCACAATGCCGGCATCGTGGTCGCGAGCCCCGCCACCATGGTGACCGTGGGCAACCTCACCTCCCTGCCCTGCCTGCTGGGTCTGCTCGGCTTCTTCCTGATCTGCATCTTCTCCGCCCGCGGCGTCCACTCCGCCGTGCTGATCGCCATCGTGGTCACCACGGCGCTGGGCTGGCTGTTTGGCGATGTCACCTTCAAGGGTTTCGTCTCCATGCCGCCCAGCATCGAGCCGGTGTTCGGCCAGCTGGATCTGATGGGCTCGCTCGACATCAGCCTCGCCGGGATCATCTTCTCCTTTATGCTGGTCAACCTGTTCGACTCCTCCGGCACCCTGATTGGCGTCACCAACCGCGCCAAGCTGGCTGATGACAAGGGGCACTTCCCGCGCATGAAGCAGGCACTGCTGGTCGATAGCGTGAGCTCGGTCGGCGGCGCCTTTATGGGCACCTCCTCGGTCACCGCCTTCATCGAGAGCAGCTCCGGCGTTGCCGTCGGCGGCCGTACCGGTCTGACCGCCATCGTGGTCGGCATCCTGTTCCTGCTGGCGATCTTCTTCTCTCCGGTCGCCGCCATGGTGCCGGCCTACGCCGCCGCTGGCGCCCTTATCTATGTGGGAGTGCTGATGTGCTCCGAGCTGACCCGGGTGAAGTGGGAAGATCTGACCGAAGCGGTACCGGCCTTCATGACTGCGGTGATGATGCCGTTCAGCTTCTCCATCACCGAGGGGATCGCCGTGGGCTTCATCTCCTACTGCGTGATGAAGGCGGGCACCGGCCGCTGGCGCGAGATCAACCCCTGCGTGCTGGTGGTGGCCCTGCTCTTCGTCCTCAAGTTTGTCTGGGTCGATGCCCACTGATTTTTCTTCCATGAAAAGAAAAACCAGACTCTGAAAACAAAAATGCCCGTCATCGACGGGCATTTTTTTATGGCGGGCTCAGGGCTCAGCGAATACCGCGGGCCTCACGGATCCACTCCCAGGCCTGCTGGATCTCCTGGGTCTTCTCCTTGGCCATCTCCATCATCTCGGGGGGTAATCCCTTGGCGGCCAGCTTGTCAGGGTGATGCTTGCTCATCTCCTTGCGATAGGCACGCTTGATCTCCTGATCGCTGTCGCTCTCGTTCACCCCAAGCAACTGATAGGCATCCTTGAGGCGATCCCGGGAGGGGGGCTCCTGGCGGTATTGCTGCCCCTGGCCACCGCCCTGCTGTTGCTGACGGTGGAAGAAGTTCATCTGGGCCTCGGCCATGGCCAGAATGCGGGCCAGCTCGATGCGACTGAACCCCAGCTCGTCGGCGATGGTTTGCAGGATGGCCCGCTCGTTCGCCTCTACCTGACCGTCGGCGAAGGCGGCCTGCAGCTGGACCTCGAGGAAGAAGCGCAGGATGTCGCGCTGCCCCAGGCTCGCCTGGCGAAACTCCGCCAGGGTCTCGCGCAGGGGGAAGTCCGCCTCCTTGCCAAGGCGGAACGACTCCTGAGCCCGTACCCGCTGCTCTCCGGCCAGCCGCATCCTGTCCATCAGGTTGGACGCGACCCGTATTTCGTGCTCGGTGACCTGGCCGCTCGCCTTGGCGATGTGGCCCATGACGGCGAAGGTGGCATGGAAAAAGACGGCCTGTTGCTGCTGGCTGGGTGCCCGCTGGAAGGCCCCACGGATCCCCATGCCCCGATCGAAGCGATGGCCGATCCACAGGCCCAGCAGGGCGCCGAAGATGTTGCCGAGCAGAAAACCGAAGAAGGTGCCAAGCACCTTGCCCCAAATACGCATGGTTCAAGACCTCGTGATGTTAATGGGTGCTGGCGAGCAGTTGCTCGTCCAGCTCGCGCAGCCGATCCACTGTGCCGATGTCGCGCCACTCGCCTGCCAGCAGGCTGCCACCCACCCGTCCCAGCGCCATCCAGTCGCGCAGCAGGGGGGCCAGCTTGCGCGCCCCGCAGGGCAAGCCGGCAAAGGCGGCGGGCTGATAGAGGCCGACGCCGCTGAAGGTGAGTGCCGGGGTGTCCAGCACCCGACCCGCTTGCAGGGAGAAGTCCCCTTGCGGATGCTGAGGAGGGTTGGGCACCAGCCAGAGGTGGGCGAGATCGTCCCCAAGCGGCTGGTTCACCAGAGCACGATAATCCAGGTCGAGCCAGGTATCGCCGTTGATCACCAGAAAGGGTTCGCAGCCCAGCAGGGGCAGCGCCTGCACGATGCCGCCGGCGGTCTCGAGCGCGCTCTCTTCGGCCGACCAGTGGATGGAGACCCCGAGTGCACTGCCATCGCCGAGGGCCGCCACCAGCTTGTGTCCGAGCCAGGCGTGGTTGATGACAAGTGTGGTCACGCCGGCTGCCTTGAGTTTTTCGATATGGTGCACGATGAGCGGCTTGCCCCCCGCCGCCAGCAGCGGCTTGGGCAGCAGATCGGTGAGCGGACGCATCCGCTCGCCGCGCCCGGCGGCCAGGATCATCGCCTTCATGGTGTCACCCCGGTGCGCGCCAATCCGGGCAGCACCACCTGCTCCAGCCACTGGCCGAAGCGGGCCAGCACCGGATAGGCGGCGCCATGGCTGCGACAGACATCAACGACGTAGCCCAGGGTACGGGGAATGTCCTTGAGGTAGCCGGCCTTGCCATCGCGGTGATAGAGGCGGGTGAAGATCCCCGCCGCCTTGAGGTGGCGCTGCATGCCGGTGAGATCGGCTGCGCGACGAAACGCGGCATAGTCCAGATTGCCGAGCAGACCGGCCCCTTGCAGGGTGTCGAAGCCAAGTCGCATGCCCTGCTCGATCACCACGTCCGGCCAGCGCACGTAGCAATCTTTCAGCAGCGAGACCAGGTCATAGCTCAGCGGCCCGATGACCATGTCCTGGAAGTCGATAAGGGCGAGGTCGCTCTCCTTCGGGTTCGTCCCGCCACACACCATCAGGTTGCGGCTGTGGAAGTCCCGGTGCATCACTCCTTGTGGCTGGGCCAGGTTGCTCGCCGTGAGGCAGGCGAAGGTCTCCGCCAGCAACTGCTGCTCTTCATCACTCAGGGCCAGTTGCAAGTGATGTCCCAGCAACCACTCGGGGAAGATGGCATTTTCGCGGGCCATGAAGGCCTCATCGAAGGGCTCGAGCTCGAGCGCCACGGCGCCGAGCCTTGGCAGCAGGGCGATGGCCTTGCCATACCAAGCCAGTACGCTCGCTTCGTCCAGGCAGCCGATAAGCTGGGTATCCCCCAGGTCCGTCACCGCCAGCAATCCCTGCTCGTAGTCGACCCCCTTTACCTCGGGGGCCAGCAGCCCCGCATCGTGCAGGGCGGCCGCATTGCGAACGAATTCATGATTTTTTTCAGTTTTCGGATTAGCATCCACCCACACCAGACCGCCGCCCCGGAAGTAGCGGCGGAAACTGGCGTCACCGGAAATAAGCGTCAACGAGAGGTTGGCGTCACCGGAAATCCGGCGAGCCCATTGCAAAAGCAGGGAAGCGCGATCGTGCATGAGTCGGGAACCAAATTGGAAAGCAGCACTTGGCTGTTAGCCCTGGCCGCAATAATGCTTTATCATTGCCGGCTAACATAAAGCAATGACATGCAATGTCAACTCGATGGATCCTGACATAAAATGCATGCCCTGAATCCACCGTTTTTACTACGGATTGCGCGAGCCTTTCACATGACAAAATGGACACTGGGATACTCCTGTCCCATCGCCCTGACCATCAGCCTTGTTCCTGCCCTGAGCCCGCTCATGGCCCAGGCAGCGCCACTCAATGCGCCACCCGCTACCGGGATCCTCGACAGCCTCTGCTATGACTATGTCCCCAAGATAGAGAAGCCCAGTGCGGGCCAGGACGCCAATGCCCAGCCCGTCGAGGTGGATGCCGATCGCCTGGAGGCCAAGCAGGGCGGTACCGCCGTCTACGAGGGTGACGTCAAGGTGCGCCAGGGCGTGCGCAAGTTCGACTCCGACTATGCCCAGCTCGACCAGAAGAGCCGGGATGTCATCGCCATCGGCAACATCTATTACAACGATGGCCAGATCACGGTCACCAGCGACAAGACCCTGAAATCCAACCTGGACACCAAGAACTCCGAGCTGGAAGAGGGCAAGTATCAGGTCCATGGCTCACCGGTGCGCGGCTTCGCCGAAAAGCTGACCATGACCAACAACAACCAGAACATCACTCTGGAAGGGGCCCAGTACACCACCTGCCCACCGGGCCAGGAGGCCTGGACCCTGAAGGCCGGCAGCATCGACATCGATCAGTCCGAGGTATTCGGGGAGGCCTGGAACGCCAGCCTCTGGCTCTATGACTATCCGGTCTTCTACTTCCCCTATATCAACTTCCCCATCAAGGATGAGCGCAAGACCGGTCTGCTCTACCCGGGCTATACCCAAAGCTCCAAGAACGGCATGGACATCACCCAGCCGTTCTACTGGAACATCGCCCCCAACTACGATGCCACCATCACCTCCCGCTTCATGGACAGACGGGGCCTGATGGAACAGGTCGAGTTCCGCTACATGCCGGACCCGGCCCACGTGGGGAGCCTTTACTTCGAGAACTTGGCGGACGACAAGCAGTACGACGAGACGGCCAGCCTCAATCAGCATCTCTCTGATGGTCACCGTTACCTGCTCAGTGCCCGCCACACCTCCATGTTCATGGACAACGCCATGCGGGTGTCGGTGGACTACACCAAGGTACGGGACCAGGACTACAACTACTTCAACGACTTCACCCCCAAGGTGGGGACCCAGGTCGACAACCAGTTGCAGCAATCCCTGAAGGCGGGTTACTACCAGCAGAACTGGAACCTCGATGCCGAGGTACGGACCTACCAGATCCTGCTGGCCAGCGCCCAGCAGCCCCACGAGCTGATGCCGCGCATCAACCACAACTACTACCAGCAGGGCAGCTGGTACGATCTGGCCTGGAATACCGAACTGACCAACTTCGGCTACAACAACGATCAGGCCATCGAGCAGAACAAGGGTGAAGCCTACACCGGCACCCGGGTCTACACGGCCCCCACCCTGACCATCCCTCTCGTTGACGAGGCGGGTTACTTCCTCGACAGCCAGTACAAGCTGATGTACACCCGTTACGACCAGACGGTGCCTGACCAGATGAGCAGCACCTTCACCAATCGTTTCACCCCGAGAGAGGGCGGCGACGTCACCCTGGAAGAGGGGACCATCACCCGGGTACTGCCCTCGTTCCGTCTCAAGGGCGGCATGACCTTCGAGCGGGATCAGCAGTGGTTTGGCGAGGGCGCCAACCAGACCCTGGAGCCTGAATTCCAGTACCTCTATGTGCCCTACAAGGATCAGGACAACATTGGTGTCTATGACTCCACCACCATGCGCCAGGACTACTACAGCCTCTTCAGCGATCGCCGCTTCGCCGGTCTGGACCGCATCAGCGACTCCAACCGGCTCTCCTTGGGGGTCACCACCCGCATTTATGATCCGGCCGGGGATGAACGAATCCGGTTGGCCGTTGCCCAAGCCTTCGACTTCGTGGCGCCCAGGGTCAAGCTTTACAGCAGCGATGAGCTGAGTACCAATACCCGCTCCCCGCTGTCGTTCGAGGGTGACGCCAAGATCAACGAGCAGTGGTATGCCCATGCGGGGGCACAATATGATATGGAACAGCGCCAGATAAGCTCTGCCAACAGCGCCCTGGAATACCGTCACGAGAAGTTGATCAGCCAGTTGAACCACCGCTTCGTGCGGGATGCCAACTACGACCTCGACCACAAGGGCCAGGTGACGGATCTCAACCAGATCGGCCTGCTGCTGACCACCCCGCTGGACGATCGCTGGCACCTTTATGGCGGCTACTATCAGGAGCTCAACCAGAACGTCAAAGTGGACCGCAAAGTGGGCCTGAAATACGACTCCTGCTGCTGGAGCATCAACTTCAACCTGGAATGGGTCAACACGCCAGATAACGTGAACAATACATCCACTGCCGAGCGCAGTTTCGGCATTCAATTTGAAATGAAAGGATTGGGTAGCGTGGGTACCGGCTCCAAGGGCACTTCCCTGGACACCGAAGCACTGCCTTACATTCGTCCGTTTAACCTGCGAGACCAGTAACCGGTCTGGCAAACGCCTTGAGAGATGGATATGAAGAAGACGTTGATTTCCCTGCTGACCGCAGGCCTGTTCGGAGTCATGAGCCAGGGTGCCCTCGCCGCCCCCGAGCTGATGGACAAGGTGCTTGCCGTGGTCAACAAGGATGTGGTGCTGGCCAGTCAGCAGGAGGCCCTGGTGCAAAAGGTCAAGGCCTCCGCCCAGGAGAGCGGCCAGTCCCTGCCCGATGACGTCACCCTGCGCAAGCAGGCGCTGGATCGGCTGATCCAGGAGAGCCTGCAACTGCAACTGGCGGAGCGCCAGGGGCTCAAGATCAGTGACACCCAGCTGGAACAGGCCATCCAGAGCATTGCCGCCGACAACAAGATGAACCTGGAGCAACTGCGCGCCCAACTGGAGCGGGAAGGCCTGACCTACGCCCAGTACCGTGAGGAGGTGCGCCGCGAGATCCTGATGAACGAGGTGCGCCGCAGCCAGGTCCGCCGTCGCATCAACATCTCCGATCAGGAGGTCAAGCAGGTGGTCGAGGCCCTGAGCAAACAGGGCCAGCAGCAGACGTCATATCATATCGGCCATATCCAGGTTGCGCTGCCGGACAACCCGAATGCCGAGCAGCTCAACGCTGCCAAGGCCAAGATCGAGCGCATTCTGGCGTCCCTGAAAGAGGGGGCCGACTTCCGCAAGCTGGCTATTGCCGAGAGTAACGGTCCCAAGGCGCTGGAAGGGGGTGACTGGGGCTGGTTGAGCCCGCAGGAGATGCCCACCCTGATGGCGGAAGCCGTGCAAGGGGCAGGCAAGGGTGACATCGTCGGCCCGCTGCGCTCCGGCGCCGGTCTGCACATCATCAAGATCTTCGACACCAAGGGTCAGCAACAGGTCATGCAGACCGAGGTGAAGGCGCGCCACATCCTGATCAAGCCCTCCATCATCCTGAGCGAGGAGAAGGCCAAGGGCACCCTGGACGGCATCCTGCACGACATCAAGAGCGGCAAGGCCAGCTTTGCCAGCATGGCAGAGAAATACTCCGAGGATCCGGGCTCTGCGGTGCAGGGTGGCGAGCTGGGCTGGTCTGATCCCAACGTCTATGTGCCGGAATTCCGCGACATGCTGGGGCGCCTGCAACCGGGCCAGATCAGCGAACCCTTCCGCACCAGCCACGGCTGGCACATCGTACAGCTCGAGGATCGCCGCAGCCAGGACGCCACCGGCAAGGCCCAGGAGCAACGCGCCTACCAGCTCATCTTCAACCGCCGCTTCGCCGAAGAGTCCCAGGCCTGGCTGGATGAGCTGCGCGACGAAGCCTACATCCAGATCGAACCCAATTGATGGGCGACAAGCAGATGAACAAGGCGCATCCAGGGCACGCCGAGGCACAGCTGAGCTGCCACCGGCTTGCCATCACCCCGGGTGAACCGGCTGGCATAGGCCCGGATCTGGTCCTGCAGATTGCCCAGCGGGCCTGGCCCCATCAGCTGGTTGTGATCGCCGATCCCGCCCTGTTGCGCGAACGGGCCGCCCTGCTGGGGCTGCCCGTCGAGCTTGAACCCTATGACGAAAGCGCCCCCACCCGTCCGCAGCGGGCGGGGACTCTGACCGTCTGCCCCGTGCCGCTCGGCGCCCCCGTGGTGCCAGGCAAGCTGGATGAGGGCAACGGCGCCTATGTGCTGGCCACCTTGCAGCGCGCCTGCGACGGCAACCTGAGCGGCGAATTTGCCGCCGTGGTGACCGGGCCGGTGCACAAGGGGATCATCAACCAGGCGGGCGTCTCGTTCAGCGGTCACACCGAGTTCTTCGCCCAGCAGTCCGACACCGCCGATGTGGTGATGCTGCTGGCCACCGAAGGGCTGAGAGTGGCCCTCGCGACCACCCATATTCCCCTTGCCTATGTGGCCAAGGCCATCACCGAGGATCGCCTTGGCAAGGTGATCCGCATCCTGGATGCGGATCTCAAGCGCAAGTTCGGCATCGAACACCCCCGGATCTATGTCTGCGGCCTCAATCCCCATGCCGGGGAAGGGGGTCATCTGGGCCGTGAAGAGATCGATGTCATCGAACCCGCCCTGGTCGCCCTGCGCCAGGAAGGGATCGATCTGGTCGGCCCGCTGCCGGCCGATACCCTGTTCCAGGACAAATACCTCAAGGATGCGGATGCGGTACTCGCCATGTACCACGATCAGGGGCTGCCCGTGCTCAAGTACAAGGGCTTTGGCAACTCGGTCAACATCACCCTCGGACTTCCCTTCATCCGTACCTCGGTGGACCACGGCACCGCGCTGGATCTGGCAGGCAAGAACCTGGCAGACCCCGGCAGCCTCACCACCGCGATCAACCACGCCATCCAGATGGTAGAGAAAAAAAGATATGAGCAGTAAGGTGCACATGGGCCACACGGCCCGTAAGCGTTTCGGTCAAAACTTCTTGCACGACCGGTATGTGATCGACCAGATAGTGGCCGCCATCAACCCGCAACCGGGTCAGAATCTGGTGGAGATAGGCCCGGGTCTGGCCGCGCTCACCGAGCCGGTCGCCGCCCAGATGGACAAGATGACCGTGGTCGAGCTGGACCGGGATCTTGCCGCACGTCTGCGCGAACACCCCACCCTGAAAGAGAAGCTGACCGTCATCGAAGCCGATGCCATGCGCTTTGACTTCAGCACCCTGATGGGGGAAGGCAAGGGGCCGCTGCGCATCTTCGGCAACCTGCCCTACAACATCTCCACCCCCCTCATCTTCCACCTGTGCGAATTTGCCGACCGGGTGGAGGACATGCACTTCATGCTGCAAAAGGAAGTGGTGCTGCGTCTGGCCGCCGGCCCGGGCAGCAAGGCCTATGGCCGTCTGAGCGTGATGACCCAGTACTACTGTCAGGTAGTGCCGGTGCTGGAAGTGGGCCCGGGCGCCTTCAAGCCGGCGCCGAAGGTGGATTCCGCCGTGGTGCGTCTGATCCCGCACAAGAACCCGACCATCGTCGCCAAAGACATTCGTTGCCTGAACCGGGTCTGCACCGAAGGCTTCGGCCAGCGTCGCAAGACCATTCGCAACAGCTTCTCCAACTTCATCACCGACGCCCAGCTGACCGAGCTTGGCATCGATGGCAACCTGCGCCCGGAGAATCTCTCCCTCGAGCAGTTCGTCACGATCGCCAACTGGCTGGCCGACCAGCAACAGGCCTGATCCCATGACCCAAGCCCGGATAGTGGTCCGCCCCCACCCCAGCTATGTGGCGGGAACCGCAGATCCCTACCATTTTCTCTATCGCATCGAGATTGAGAACCTGGGTCCGGGCACGGCGCAACTGCTGCATCGACGCTGGCTCATTACGGATGCCAATGGCAAGATGCTGGAAGTGGAAGGTCCCGGCGTGGTCGGTGAACAACCCCTTATCGCCCCCGGCGAGACATTTTCCTACCAGAGTGGCGTTCCCCTCGCCACACCGCTTGGCGTGATGGAAGGCAGCTACATCCTGCAGGATGAATCGGGGCAACAATTCGAAGCCCCCATCGCCCCCTTCACGCTGGCCGTCCCCAACATAATCAACTGAGGTTTCATGGCGAACTGTTTCGTCGGTGATATCCAGGGCTGCTACGACGATTTGCGCCGTCTGCTGGATCTTGCCGAGTTCGACTTCGATAACGACACGCTCTGGCTGTGCGGCGATCTCGTCGCCCGGGGGCCGGACTCCCTCAACACCCTGCGTTTCGTCAAATCACTGGGGCAGCAGGCCGTCACCGTGCTCGGCAACCACGACCTGCATCTGCTGGCGGTAGCCCACGGGGTCGCCCCGCTCAAGAAGAAAGACAAGCTGCAGGCGCTGATGGAGGCCCTGGATCGGGACGAGCTGCTGGAGTGGCTGCGTCACCGTCCCCTGCTGGCAGAACACCCCGACCTGCCCATCATGATGGTGCATGCGGGCCTCTCCCCCGCATGGGACGCCCACACCGCCCGCAGTTGTGCCCGGGAGGTGGAGAGCCTGCTGCGCGGGGATCAGTACAGCTGGCTGCTGCACAACATGTATGGCGATCAGCCCGACAGCTGGAACGACAACCTGCTAGGCATAGAGCGTTACCGCTACATCATCAACAGCTTCACCCGGATGCGCTTTTGCTACTTCGACGGGCGCCTCGACTTCAAATGCAAGAAGGGCCCCACCGAATCGACCCCGGGCCTGCGCCCCTGGTTCGAGCAGCGCGAGCACCATGTGGATGACCCCATCCTGGTCTTCGGCCACTGGGCGGCCCTGATGGGCAACACCGGCAAATCCGATATCAAGGGACTCGACACCGGGTGCGTCTGGGGCAACAGCCTCACCCTGTGGCGCTACGAGGACGACGCCCTGATCGCCACCCCCTGCCCGGCCTATGCCAAGTAGAGCGGCTCTCTGCGGAACATGGGAATGATCCGCCGTTGAGAGGAGAGCAATGCCCTCTCCTGCGAAATGGAGCTGAAAACAGAACGGGCCCGGCAATGCCGGGCCCGTTTTTTCATGATGAGCGGATCAGAGCCTGCGCCCCAGCCGTTTCTCGACCTGACGCCGCTCCCATTCCGGGCCAAACAGCTTGAAGGGCTGGAACAGGTTGATGGCGTGAGAAGCCAATCCCAACCCCCAGCCCAGCATGGGCCACCAGGCCCAGATATAGTCCGGGTTGCTCAGGTAGTTGATGACAAACAGCCCCCCTATCACCAGCACATAGCTCATGAGGTGGCCGTAGAAGCCCCTGAGCCCCTCCACGAACTTCATCGCCTCCCGCTCATCCCGCGCCACCTGCACGCGTCCCCGATCTTCGCCCTCATTCCCTTTCATCTCGCTCTCCTGCAGTTGGGTCACATCGAGCTCGAAGACGGCGGCCAGGGCCTTGAGGGATTCCAGTCCGGGTTGCTGGCCCTGCTCTATTCGCTGAATGGTGCGAACGCTCAGGCCAGTGAGGGTCGCCAGCTGTTCCTGGGACCATCCCCGTTGCAATCTCAACTTCCTGACGATCATCTTGCGCTCCTTGTGGTGATTGACAGGGCCAGCATAGGGGAAGGGGATGAGAGGCGACACGACAGATGGCCGACACTCACCTGACTTCCTTTAAAAATCATAAACTTACTACCACGCAATCGTGGCCTTTTCGCCCCGAGCAGCCAGGCTTGGCGTGCCGCTGGCGACCAGACGTCACGGGGGGTTACAACCCCTGCATCAGCTCGGCACCAATCTCGAAGGAGCGCAGGCGCGCCTGATGATCGACGATGGGGCCGTTGAACATCAGCTCGTCCGCTCCGGTCTCTGCCAGCAGAGCCTTGAGGCCGTGGCGTACCCGATCCGGCTCCCCCACCAGGGAGCGAGCCAGGGTCTGCTCCATCGCCATCAATTCGCGGGGAGACCACTCATCCCCCAGCGTCTGCACCGGCAGTGGCAGCTTGCCGGCATCCCCCCGGTAGAGACGCAGGAACTGCTGCTGCAGGGTGGTGAACAGGAAGCGGGCCTCACGGTCGGTGTCGGCGGCGATCAGATTGACGCACACCACCGCATGGGGTTTGGGCCAGCGGGCAGAGGGGCGGTATTGGGTACGGTAGATCTCCAGCGCCTGCAGCAACATGGCGGGAGCGAAGTGGGAAGCAAAGCCGAACGGCAACCCCATGGCCGCAGCCAGTTGGGCACTGTAGAGGCTGGAGCCCAGCAGCCAGATGGGCACATGGAGTCCCTGACCCGGCACCGCCTGCACGGCACCGACCTCGTCGCCGAAATAACTCATCAGTTCGCGTACATCCGCCGGGAAGTCATCCACCTCGCCGCTGCGCTGGCGGCGCAGCGCCTGCATGGTGCGCTGATCGCTGCCAGGGGCGCGGCCCAGGCCGAGATCGATGCGATCCGGATACAGGGAACTCAGCGTGCCGAACTGCTCCGCAATGACCAGGGGGGAGTGGTTCGGCAACATGATGCCGCCAGCTCCGAGCCGCAACGTCGTGGTGCCCCCGGCCAGGTGGCCAATCAGCACCGCTGTGGCGGCGCTGGCAATGCCCGGCATGTTGTGGTGCTCCGCCAGCCAGTAGCGGTGGTAACCCCAGCGCTCCGCATGGCGAGCCAGATCCAGCGAGTGGCGAAACGACTCGGCCGGCAGACCACCTTCGGGAACGGGCACCAGATCCAGCACGGAATAGGGGACGACAGACATGGGACACTCCATTGGTTCACAGGGCGTTTATCAGGGGAGCAATGTAGCACGAGATATCTGAACGAATCATCTCACCACAGGGCAAGGGCGCAGCGCGAAGGCTGGCTGTTGATTTGGGGCTGAAGAGCGCAAGATCGAGTCCTAGGCTTTTTGTCATCCAGCAAGCACACTGTTAGGTGACCAATACGGCGATCGCCAGGGGACAAGGATCCGTCCATGACAAACGCAAGTCTCAGTCGCAGACCCTTTTACGTACACATTGCCACCCTTTTCATCCTGCTCTTCTCCTTGCTGGGGGGCGCCCTCATCGTGCTGCAGTTCCAGCAGGGCATGCAGCAGGGGCTGGAGCACGAACGTCAGAGCTTCCAGCAATACCGGGAGCAGCTTGCCCTCGCCATCAAGCTGAACCAGCGACCGGCCCGCATGTCCCTGAATCTGCTGCGCAGCGGCCAGCTGTCCGCCATGACAGGGCTGGAGACGCGGCTAGCCTTCCTGCCCCAGCTGGCGGAAGTGCTGGCCAACAGCACCAGTTACGGTGCCATCTATGCCGGTTACGAGGACGGCGATTTCTTTCTGGTGCGCAAGCTGACCGAACGGGCGAGAGGGGCGCTGGAGGCGCCTCCGCCCGAGAGCCGCCTGCTGGTCCAGAGCCTGCATCAGGGACAGGGAGAGTTCCTCTATTTCGACCAGCGGCTGCGGCTGCTGGAGCGGCGCCCCATGCCGGATTACCGTTTCGATCCGCGAGATCGGGGCTGGTACAAGGAGGCGCGCTGGAGCACGGGCATCATAGTGACCCACCCCTACCTCTTCTTCACTACCCGGGAGCCAGGCATGACACTGGCGGTGGAGAGCGACGATCGCCGGGCGGTGATCGGGCTCGATGCGGGCGTGGAGGGACTCTCTTCCCTCATCGGCGAGTTGCCCCTGCCCGGTCACAGCCAGCTGGTGCTGTTTGACGAGGTCGGGACCCTGCTGGCCACGGATCCCGAGCGCCTTCCAAGCTTCGAGCAACTGAGCCGCCTGCCCATGCTGTCGGCCCTCAATCACCCCATTCTCACCAAGCTGCAACAGGAGATGGCCGCGCGGCCTGCCCTGCTGCATCACCCCGCCGAGCTGACCCTGGCAACGGTTCAGGGTCAGGAGTGGCTGGTCAATCTCTCCTCCCTCGGGGAAGAGTCCCCGTTTTATCTCGCCCTCCTGGTGCCCACCGAGGTACTCACCGCCCCGGCGCGCCAGGATGCGCTGCACAATCTCGCCTGGGCCCTTGCCGGTCTGCTGCTCCTGCTGCCCGTCATCTGGCTGGCAGCCCGGCGCACTGCCGCCCCCTTGCTGGTATTGACCGGGGAGGCTGAGCGGATCCAGCACTTCGACTTTGGCGAAAGCCCGGGGCCGGATTCGGCGATCCGCGAAATTGACGACCTCGCCCGCGCCATGTCCAGCATGCGCCTGACCCTCGGCAATTTCATGAACATGGGCCGGGCGCTGGCGGCAGAGCATCGCTTCGATTCATTGCTCAGCCGCATCCTGCACGAGACGGTGGCGGCTGCCCAGGCCGAGGGCGGCTGCCTCTTCCTGGCCCAGGAGAGCGAGATGCAGGCCGTTCACGCCATCTGGCAGGGGCAGCCGCTGGCGTGCGAACAGGTACAGTGGCAGGCGGCGCTGCTCGGCGGTCTCTACCACACGGAGCGCCTCTGCCTGCCCCTCGACGAGGCACAGTGGGCCCGCTACCTCACCGACTGGGGCCCCTTCCCCGGTGCCTGCCAACTGCTGGTCGAGCCCCTTCACAACCACCGTCAGGAGCTGATCGGCTGCCTGCTGCTGATCCTGCCAGACTGCTCGGCCCGCGAACTGGCCTCGCGCATCAGCCTCATCGAGGCACTGGCGGGCACCTCCTCCTCCGCCATCGAAAACCAGCGCCTGCTGGAGGAGCAGAAGCAACTACTGGAAGCCTTCATCGAGCTCATCGCCGGTGCCATCGATGCCAAGAGCCCCTACACCGGCGGCCACTGCCAGCGGGTGCCGGAACTGGCCAGGATGCTGACCCAGGCTGCCTGCTCACAGCAGACGGGGCCCTTTGCCGATTTCCGGCTCAACGAAGAGGAGTGGGAGGCCATCCATATCGCGAGCTGGCTGCACGATTGCGGCAAGGTCACCACCCCGGAGTTCGTGGTGGACAAGGCGACCAAACTCGAGACCATTTACGACAGGATCCACGAGATCCGCACCCGCTTCGAGGTGCTCAAGCGGGATGCTCACATCGAGGCGCTCTGCGCCCTGCTGCCTCCATCCGGGCAGCAGGCCGCCCTCGAGGCTGTAACCCCCCTCTGGCACACCCTGGATCAGGAGTTCGCCTTCGTGGCCGAGTGCAATCTGGGGGGCGAGTGGATGGCGCCGGAGAAGCTCGCCAGGCTGGATACCATTGCCAGCCGCACCTGGTTGCGCACTCTGGACGATCGGCTCGGCATCAGTCAGGAGGAGCGCAAGCGCCACCAGGAGACACCCTCTCCCCTCCCCTGCCGAGAGTCGCTGCTCGCCGACAAGGCGGTGCATCTCGTCCCTCGCCCCGAGCACGACAATCTCGCCCGACACAACCCATGGGGCTTCAAGGTGCGGGTGCCCACCCACCTCTACAACCGGGGGGAGCGCTACAATCTCGCCATCGGCCGTGGCACCCTCACCGAAGAGGAGCGCTACAAGATCAACGATCACATCATCCAGACCATACGCATGCTGGAGAAGCTCCCCTTCCCCCGCCATTTGCGCAAGGTGCCGGAGATTGCGGGGGGCCATCACGAGCGGATGGACGGCACGGGCTATCCGCGCCAGTTGCAAGGGGGGCAGATGAGCATTCCAGCCCGCATCATGGCCATTGCAGACATCTTCGAGGCGCTGACGGCGAGCGATCGCCCCTACAAGTCTGGCAAAACGGTCTCCCAGTCCCTGGCCATCATGGTGAAGATGGTGCAGGAACAGCACATAGACCCGGCCCTGTTTGCCCTCTTCATCGAGAGCGGCATCTGGCGGGACTACGCCAGACGCTTCCTCGCCCCCGCGCAGCTGGACGAGGTCGAATGCCAGGCCCTGCTGGCAGGATCACACTGACCTTCCGCTGACACTCGCCCATAAAAAAACGGTCAACCCAGGTTGACCGTTTTTCGTTCCACTTCGCCCCTTAGAACAGCAGGTGCGCCACACCGGCAATCACCGGCAGGGTGACCAGGGTGCGCAGCAGGAAGATGACGAACAGCTCCCACAACTTGACCGGGATCTTGCTGCCCAGCAACAGAGCGCCCACTTCCGACATGTAGATGAGCTGGGTGACCGACATGGCGGCGATCACAAAGCGGGTGATGTCGCTCTCGATAGTGGAGGCCAGCACCGCCGGGATGAACATGTCGGCGAAGCCCACCATGATGGTCTTGGAAGCAGCTTCCGCCTCCGGCAGTTGCAGCAACTCGAGCAAAGGCACGAAGGGCGCCCCCAGCCAGTTGAACACCGGGGTGTGCTCCGCCAGCATCAGGGCACAGGTCCCGACGGCCATCACCACCGGCAGCACGCCAAATACCATGTCCAGGGCGTTTTTCACCCCTTCACGCGCCACGGCGCCGAGATCCGTCATGCTGTCGGCCTTGGTCAGGGCACGATGATAGCCGTAGCTCAGCACGCTGTGCTGATGGGGGATGGCCTCCTGCTTGCGGCACAGGGGAGTACCGTCGCTGTAGACATCCTTCTTCCAGGAGAGCGGCGGCAGGCGCGGTACCACGATGGCGGCCACCACACCGGCCAGGCAGACGGTCAGGTAGAAGGGGACGAACATGTGCTCCAGCTTCACCTGGGAGATCACCACCAGACAGAAGGTGATGGAGACGGCGGAGAAGGTGGTACCGATGACGGCCGCTTCCCGCTGGGTGTAGAACTTGCCTTCATACTGCTTGCTGGTCAGCAGGATCCCGACGCTGCCATCACCGAGCCAGGAGGCGAAGCAGTCCACCGCAGAACGACCCGGCAGACGGAACACCGGACGCATGATGCGGGTCATCATGGTACCGACAAACTCCAGCAGACCAAAATCCAGCAGCAAGGGCAGCAGCAGGCCCGCAAAGATGAAGACGGAGAACAGTACCGGCAGCAGATCGTGCAGCACCAGGCCGCCGGTCGCCCCTGAGCGCAGCACCTCGGGACCGGCTTCAAAGAAGGTCAACAGCACAAAGACCCCGCCCAGCACCCGCACGCACGCCCAGAAGGGGGAGACGTTGAACAGGCTGTTGAGGAAGGGGCGTTTTACCAGGATCGCCGGTTTGAACAGCCAGGCGATCAGGGTCATCAGCATGGTGGTGGTGATGATGGCGCTGACCATGGCCACCAGATGATCGGCAAACACCGTTTGAACCAGCTTCGCCAACACGGCGACGGGAATGGTGACATTGCCGTCATAGATGACCGGGGTCATGAACAGCAGGATCCCGATCAGTGACGGGATCAAAAACATCAGCACGTTGCGGCGAGTACGGATTGCCGGTGCTTCCAGGGTCTTTTCCAACATATAAACAGCCTTAAATGTGACTTTTCCTTCAGCCGGGCCGCCTGCATACTCATGCCCTCGCCCGGAAAACGGGCGCAAGAATAACCCAAAAAACTGCACAAACAAGCCGTTAATTGATCATTTCAAGCATAAATATTTTATCAGGCGAACCATCCATAAGAACAAACCAAAACAGTCATGCATATCGATTCAATTTGAATGGTTAGCATAATGTTTCATACAGGTTACATTCAGGTGCGCAGTATAATCCGCAGCCACTGTCAGGCAATAAGAGACATGAAAAATATATCTATAGGGTGACCCCGTCGATCCTCCCATAAAAAAACCGGAGCCTGTCTGGCTCCGGTCTTGTCACGAACATGATGCTCAATCGCGAACGTAAATGACTTCGACGCCGTCGTCGTCCTCATCGTCCCAGTCGTCATCGTCCAAGCCATCATCGAAGGCCTTGGACGCCGCCAGGGCATCGGCTTCCGCCTTGGCCAGCTGGTTCTTGTGATAGTCGTCCCACTTGAACTCCACCTTCTCGATGGCGTCTCTGGCATCTTCCGCCAGCTGACGGGGCATGGTGTCCAGCAGATCCAGGATGTCGTAGCACACCTTCTTGGTGCCTTCCTTGCTGATGGCGGTGATGGCGTAGACCGGACCTTCGTGGTTGAGGGCTGCCTTGACTCTGTCCATCACTTCCTGAGCCTCTTCTTCCAGGATCAGGTCCATCTTGTTGAACACCAGCCAGCGCGGCTTGCCCGCCAGCTCGGGGCTGTATTTTTCCAGCTCCCGGACGATGGTCACGGCATTCTCGGCAGGATCGGAGCCATCCACCGGGCAGATGTCCACCAGGTGGATCAGGACGCGGCAACGCTCCAGGTGCTTGAGGAAGCGGATACCCAGGCCTGCTCCCTCGGCAGCCCCTTCGATGAGGCCGGGAATGTCGGCAATGACGAAGGAGCGGGAGTTTTCACCGCGTACCACACCCAGATTCGGTACCAGGGTGGTGAAGGGGTAGTCTGCCACTTTCGGACGGGCCGCAGAAACGGCGCGAATGAAGGTGGACTTGCCTGCGTTGGGCAGACCCAGCATGCCGACATCTGCCAGCAGCAGCAGCTCCAGCCTCAGGGTACGCACTTCACCCGGGGTGCCGTTGCTCTTCTGGCGCGGCGCCCGGTTGACCGAGCTCTTGAAGCGGGTGTTGCCAAGGCCGTGGAAGCCGCCCTTGGCAACCAGCAGCTTCTGATCGTGACTGGTCAAATCCCCCAGCAGTTCGCCGGTGTCTTCATCGGTGGCGCGGGTGCCGACCGGTACTCGCAGGATCTTGTCCTTGCCGCGACGACCGGTACAGTTGGCACTCTGGCCGTTCTCGCCACGCTCGGCGGCGTGGAAGCGCTCGAAACGGTAGTCGATCAGGGTGTTCAGGTTTTCATCGGCCACCAGATACACGTCGCCACCATCACCGCCGTCACCGCCGTCCGGGCCGCCGTTCGGGATGTACTTCTCGCGGCGGAAGCTCACACAACCGTTACCACCGTCACCGGCATCGACTCGAATCTGGACTTCATCAACAAACTTCATAGGTAACCGTCACCTTAATTCGAAAAACCGATACGCAATTATAGTGATACGGGCCCCTTCGGGCGAGGCGCATCTGGCCGATGAGGGCTGTCAGCGCCGGCTCATCCGCGTGCCGTTTTTTCGTCAAACTCATCAGAAAAACAAAAGCCCCGCCAGGTTGGCGGGGCTTCGGATCCTTGCGGTCCGTAATTACTCAGCAACGATGCTGACGTACTTACGATTCTGCGGACCTTTAACTTCGAACTGCACTTTACCGTTCGCGGTAGCGAACAGAGTGTGGTCCTTGCCCAGACCAACGTTCTCACCAGCGTGGAACTTGGTGCCGCGCTGACGAACGATGATGCTGCCAGCCAGAACTGTTTCGCCGCCGAAACGCTTCACGCCCAGGCGTTTAGCTTCAGAATCGCGACCGTTGCGGGATGAACCGCCAGCTTTTTTGTGTGCCATCTATCGGACTCCTCTAATTAAGCGCTGATGCCAGTGATTTTGACTTCAGTGAACCACTGACGGTGGCCCGCTTGCTTACGGTGGTGCTTACGACGACGGAACTTGACGATAGTCACTTTCTCGCCACGGCCGTGAGCCACAACTTCAGCCACAACCTTGCCACCTTCAACGAAAGGAGCACCTACTTTGAAAGTGTCGCCTGCAGCAACCATCAGCACTTCGTTGAAGTCGATGGTAGCGCCAGTCTCAACGTTCAGCTTTTCCAGACGAACGATTTGACCTTCGGCCACACGGTGTTGTTTTCCGCCGCTTTGGAATACCGCGTACATTTGATTAACTCCGTAAAGGCGTGTCTTTTGCTCAAGGCCAGACACGCACAAAAACCTATAACAATGGGCGGGCATTCTACGCAGAACGATTTGCCGAGGCAAGGCCAATTTAGCAAAAAGTTTATTTTGTGCGCATATCTGCCCCCGTGAATAAACGCCTAACTGTAACCCATTGTGAAATCGTGTAGAATCCCCGCCATTGCTAAAAACGCAGTAAATGCTGCCGTCACGTTACGAGACTTATGGACCAACAGACTATCCGTGCGCTCTGTGCCGCCGACATGACGGCGGTCAATGAACTGATCCTGGCGAGACTCCAGTCCGATGTCAGCCTGATCAACCAGCTGGGTTTCTATATTGTCAGTGCAGGCGGAAAACGGATGCGCCCCATGCTGACCGTGATGGCCGCACGCGCACTGGGCTATGAGGGTGAAGATCACCTGAAACTGGCCGCCATCATCGAATTCATTCACACCTCCACCCTGCTGCACGACGACGTGGTCGACGAATCCGACCTGCGCCGCGGCCGGGAAACCGCCAACGCCCTGTTTGGCAACGCCGCCAGCGTCCTGGTGGGTGACTACCTCTACAGCCGCTCCTTCCAGATGATGAGCGAACTCTCCAACCTGAAGGTGATGGAGATCCTCTCCGATGCCACCAATACCATCGCCGAAGGAGAAGTGCTGCAGCTGATGAACTGCAACGATCCGGATACCACGGAAGAGAGCTACATGACGGTCATCTACTGCAAGACCGCCAAGCTGTTTGAAGCCGCGACCCGACTCGCCGCCGTGCTGACCCATCAGCCCGAGCCCGTCGAGCAGGCCATGACCGACTACGGCAAGTACCTGGGTACCGCGTTCCAGATCATCGACGACGTGATGGACTACTGCTCCCAGAGCGAGGAGATGGGCAAGAACGTGGGTGACGATCTGGCCGAAGGCAAGCCGACCCTGCCACTGTTGCGTGCCATGGAAGTGGGTACCCCGGAAGAGCGTCAACTGGTGCGCGATGCCATCGAGCACCGCAACGGGATGGATCACCTGGAGCGTATTCTGGGCATCCTGGATCGCACCGGAGCTCTCGAATACTCCCGCCAGCGAGCTCGGGAAGAGGCTGACAAGGCCATCGACGCCCTCGCCATCCTGCCGGACTCCCGGCACAAGCAAGCGCTGGAGACCCTGGCCCACATGGCGGTGCAGCGCAGCGCCTGATGCCAGCCGGCGGACAATAAAAAAGAGGCCCTCTGGCCTCTTTTTTATTGTCTGAATTCGCCGTGCCACTGTCGTATCAACACAGGTTATAACGGGCCAACGCCCACAAGATGACACCACCGGCCACCACCAGACAGCCGCCGATGCGGCGCAGCTGTTCCGGCGGCAACTCCCCGAGCAGGCGCAGCATCTGCTGCCATGCCCTGGGAGCAAGCAAAGGCCCCAATCCTTCGAAGAGCAGCAGCAACCCCAGCCCCATCAACATGGATGTCAGCATCACCTCTCCTTATCCCTGTTCCCCTGCCGGTCTGTGACCGGCAAACAAAAGGGCCTGAATCATCAGGCCCTTGGGTCATATCAACACGTGTTTACTGCTTGTTGCCGTGCGGCGACTTGAGGTAGCGGAAGAACTCGCTGTCCGGTTTCAGGACCATGAGGTCGTTGCCGCCGGCGAAGCTCTTGCGATAGGCCTCCATGCTGCGCACGAAACTGAAGAACTCCGGGTCCTTCTTGTAGCTGTCGGCATAGATCCTGGCTGCTTCGGCATCCCCTTCACCACGCAGTTGACGGGCATTACTCTCGGCGTCGGCGATCATCACGGTCACCTTGCGGTCGATGTCGGCACGCAGGATCTCGGCCTGCTCGCGGCCCTGTGAACGGTGTTCACGGGCAACCGCGGTCCGCTCGGCACGCATCCGCTGATAGATGGAGCTGGAAACTTCCACCGGCAGGTTGATCTGCTTGATGCGCACATCCACCACCTTGATGCCGAGCTCGGAGGAGCGCGCCATCTTCATCAGGGCATCTTCCATCACGGTACTGCGCTCGCCGGAGACGATGTCCTTGATGGTACGGTTACCGATCTCGGAACGCAGGCCGTTGTTGATCTTGCGCTTGAGCAGGTCTTCAGCCTGGATCTTGTTGCCACCACCGGTCGCCAGGTAGTACTTGGAGAAGTCCTCGATCTTCCACTTCACGTAGGAGTCGATGATGAGGTCCTTCTTCTCGGACGTAACGAAGCGATCCGCCTGGCCTTCCAGAGTCTGGATGCGGGCATCCATCTTGCGTACCTGGTCGATGAGCGGCACCTTGAAGTGCAGACCCGGCTCGTACAGGCGCGGTTCACCGGAGTCGACCCGTTTCACCTTGCCAAACTGCACCACGATCCCCTTCTGTCCTTCATCGACGATGAAGATGGAAGAGAAGCAGACCATGGCGGCCACAGCGATGACACCAATAGCTAGCTTTTTCATCTATCAGTTTCTCCCTGTGCTGAAACGATCACCGCCACGCAGCGGGGTCGGAGTGGAGTTGGCCCCTTCGTTGGACGGCTGGGCCGCCTCGACTGCCGGGGTGCCCGCAGGACGTGCCGGTTGCACGGCATTCGCCTTGCCAGAGAGCTTGTCGAGCGGCAGGTAGATCATGCTGTTGTTGCCAGCCGGCATGTCGACCACCACCTTGTTGGCCTGCTGATAGAGCTCTTCCATGGTTTCCAGGTAGATACGATCACGGGTCAGCTCGGGCGCGGCCTGATACTGGGGCAGCAGCTCGTTGAAGCGAGCGACTTCACCCTTGGCCTTCAACACGATCTGGGACTTGTAGGCTTCGGCCTCCTGCTCCAGACGTTTGACCTGGCCACGAGCCTTGGGCTCCACTTCACGGGCATAGGCTTCCGCTTCACGGATGAAACGCTGCTCATCTTCCTGGGCGGAGATGGCGTCATCAAACGCATCCTTCACCTCTTCCGGCGGACGCGCCGGCAGGAAGTTGACGTCCACGATCTGCAGACCCATCTGATAGGGCTCGATGATGCTGTCGATCACCTGCCAGGTTTCCTGACGCACCTTCTCACGACCCGTGGTCAGCACATCGTCCATCCGGGTGTGACCCACCACGTAGCGCAGGGCGCTGTCGGTGGCCTGGCTCAGGCTCTCGTCGGCGTTGGTCACGCTGAACAGGTACTGCTCGGGATCGACCACGCGATACTGCACGTCCATCTCGACCCGTACCACGTTCTCATCCTGGGTCAGCATGAAACCGGACGCCGGCAGGGAACGGACAGACTCCACGTCCACCGGGATCACCCGGTCGATGAAGGTCGGCTTCCAGCGCAGGCCGGGATCCACGTTGTGGGAGTATTCGCCAAAGCGCAGCACCACGCCCCGCTCGGCTTCACGAATGGTATAGAAGCCGCTGACGACCCACACCACTACCGCCACCACCAGAGCGATGGAGAGGCCAAACTTGCCTACATCGCCACCACCAGACTTGCCGCCACCGAGCAGACCACCAAAACGGCGGCTCACCTTGCGCAGCATCTCGTCCAAATCAGGGGGTCCCTGATTCTTGCCGTTGTTCCCCCAGGGGTCACGGTCTTTGCCGTTGTTACCAGGCTCATTCCAAGCCATCAGCGTCTCCATTAATACATGCGGATGGATATCATCTCTATCGGGTCATCAACCGTTGATGAAGCCAGCAAACATTCATCTCATCGACGAATCAATGCCTGATAAAGCGTTGTAAACTATCACCTTCTTGTTTCATGAGGCGGTTCCAGTCAGCCAGTTGCAGGCGGACTTCCAACACAAAATCCCCCTCCTCGCTGAAACCTTCCTGCTCGATGCCCTTGAGGCGATAGAGCGCACTGCGCAATCTGGCGGCCGAAGGCGGCAACTGCAGGGTGTGGTGCACCATGGAGCCGGCCAGCAATTCAGTCAGGGCCGTAAACAGGTCTGCACATCCTTCCCCGGTCTGGGCTGACAGCCAGACCCGCACCGGGCGCCCCTCTTCGTCACGCTCCAGCCCGACCGGATGTTCACCCAGCTTGTCGATCTTGTTGCAGATCATCAGCTGGGGTCGGTCATCGGCTTCGATCTCGGCCAGCACCTGCTGCACCGACTCGATATTTTCCTGCATCTGCTCATCGGCACAGTCCACCACGTGCAGCAGCAGGTCCGCTTCGCGGGTCTCCTGCAGCGTCGCCTTGAAGGCCGCGACCAGATCATGGGGCAAGTGTCGAATAAATCCAACTGTATCCGCCAGAATCACATCACCCACATCCTGGATCACCAATTTGCGCAGGGTCGGATCCAGGGTTGCGAACAATTGGTCGGCAGCATACACGCTGGCAGCTGTAAGTTGGTTGAACAAAGTGGACTTTCCGGCGTTGGTGTAACCCACCAGGGAAACGGTCGGCACCTCGTTGCGGTTGCGGGCACGACGCCCCTGCTCCCGCTGCTTGGCCACCTTGTCGAGGCGGCGCAAAATGGCCTTGATGCGCTCACGCAGCAGGCGTCGGTCGGTTTCAAGCTGGGTTTCACCCGGGCCGCGCAGACCGATCCCCCCCTTTTGTCGCTCAAGGTGGGTCCAGCCTCGCACCAGACGAGTGGAAAGATGGCGCAACTGGGCCAGTTCGACCTGCAACTTGCCTTCGTGAGTGCGGGCGCGCTGGGCGAAGATATCGAGGATAAGACCAGTCCTGTCCACGACCCGGCACTGGAACAGACGCTCCAGGTTGCGCTCCTGGGCAGGGGTCAGGGCATGGTTGAAGATGACCACGTCGGCGTCCAGCATCTGGACCTGGGACGCGATCTCTTCCGCCTTGCCGCTGCCGACAAAAAATTTGGCGCTGGGTGCGCTGCGACTGGTGGTGATCACCCCCAGTGCATTGACCCCGGCCGAGCTCACCAGCATCTTGAGCTCGTCCAGATCCTCCCGCTCGCCCTCATCGCTGAAGTTGACATGTACCAGAACGGCCTGTTCACCAGCTTCGTAACGGTCAAACAAGCGCTTGCTCCTTGACAGGTATCATGATGGATCTGAGTTGGCGAGTGAACTCGCCGCAGGATATCACGCCTCGGCTTCACCCTGCTCTTCACCGGCGGCGCCCGGGGCGTGCTGGTGATGGTTGACGGCACGGGCCGGCACCACGGTGGAAATGGCGTGTTTGTAGACCATCTGGCTCACGGTGTTCTTCAGCAGAATGACAAACTGGTCAAACGATTCGATCTGACCCTGCAGTTTGATGCCGTTCACCAAATAGATAGAAACAGGAATACGCTCACGGCGCAGCGCATTCAAAAACGGGTCTTGGAGAGATTGCCCCTTAGCCATCTTTCTTTTCCTTATAGTTTGTTGTTTTTAAACACCGGATATTCAATATAACAACCTGATTATACAGGAGTGTCAAGCCGGACCAGCTTGGGCGACGACCCTGGCCAGATTGCCAGACTCACCAGATTCCAACCAGGTCACATCAGGCCAACCGCGCAACCAGGTCATCTGACGCTTGGCCAACTGGCGGGTGGCAACAATGCCGCGATAACGCATCTCATCATACTCCACTTCCCCCGCCAGGTAGTCCCACATTTGGCGGTATCCCACGCAGCGAATGGAGGGAAGATCCGGGGTGAGATCCCCCCGCTCGTAAAGCGCCCTGACCTCCTGCTCGAAGCCGCAGCCCAGCATCTTGTCAAACCGCTGCTCGATGCGCTGGTGCAGCACGGCCCGATCCCTCGGCGCGATGGCAAACTGCAGCGCCCGGTAGGGCAGCCCCTCTCCCTGTACCTGGGTCAACTCGGTGAGGGTCTTGCCGCTGATGCGGTAAACCTCGAGCGCCCGGCACAGGCGCTGGGGATCGTTGGGGTGGATGCGGGCACCGGCCACCGGGTCGATGCGCACCAGTTCGTCATGGAGCGCCTGCCAGCCGAGGCGGGCAGCCTCTTCCTCGATGCCGGCCCGAATGGCGGGATCGGCGGAAGGCAGCGGAGAAAGCCCCTCCAGCAGCGCCTTGAAATAGAGCATGGTGCCGCCCACCAGCAGCGGAATGCGACCACGGTCGGCGATCTCTTTCATCTCCCGCAGGGCATCCTTGCAAAAATCCGCCGCCGAATAGCTCATGGCGGGATCCAGGATGTCGATGAGCCGGTGCGGGGCCTGCGCCAGCTCGGCTGGCGTCGGCTTGGCGGTGCCTATGTCCATGCCGCGATAGATGAGCGCGGAGTCCACGCTGATGATGTCGCAGGGCAGGGCCTGGCACAGTTCAATGGCGAGATCCGTCTTGCCGGAGGCCGTCGGCCCCATCAGAAAAATTGCAGTCGGCAAGTCAGCCACGTTAAACACTCCCTTCGGCCGCCCCTTCACGGGCGAACCGGCATAAAACTGGTCATATGGATGCAACAGACGACGAGACGCCGTCAGTTGCCATCGGCAAACTCGGCCAGCACATTCGCCAGCGGCAACGGGCGCACCATGCGAACGTCTGCCAGTTGGTCACTGAAATCGGCAACAAGTTCCGTCAACAACCGGGTGGCAGTGGCAAAATCGTATATTTTTTCGGCACTTATGCCTTGCTCCACCAACCACTGGCATAGTACTCCAGCCTGCGCATCGGCATCACTGTCAGATCCGCTCTCGACCAGCTGCAACAATTCGGGTAAGAGGCGGGCCAGATCGGTCTGGCGCAGCAGGGCGGGCACCCGAGTCAGGATCATGGTGTCGCGTCCCCCGCTTTTCAACTCCAGCCCCATGCGTTTGAGCAGACGTTCCCGCTCCTCCACCAGGGCGACCAGGTTTTTCGGCAGCTTGAAGGAGACCGGCAGCAACAAAGGCTGGGCCGCCAACCCCTGGCCCCAGGCATCCAGCAGCCAGTGGCGCAACAACAGACGCTCGGCGCGCACCAGGGAGAGCAGCGCCAGCTGCCCCTGACGCTCCATCAGCAGATAGGCCTGCTCGACCAGGCTCAGGGCGCGCCACTCCCCCGTTCGGGCAGGCGTCTCGACGGCGTCGTTCTCGGCTCCGGGCCGGGATGCCGGCATCGCCACCTCGGGCAGGGTGGTGAGCAAGGCGCCCATGCCTCGCATCGCGGCCCGGCTCGGGGGTTCGGGGGGCTGGTAGTGTCCTCCCCTGCCACCACCGCCTTCCCGCACGCCGTCGCCATCTCGTGCAGGGGCAGGAGCCCGATAGCCGTGTTCGGCACCGTACCACTCGGTGCGCGGCGCCTGACCCGGATAGGTGATCTCCGGGCTGCCCGGCAGCTCGACCTGGGTCTCGGCCAGGGGTGCATCGGTGGCGCTCCCTGCCCCGTCCTGACGCAGGGCGGTGAACAGCGCCTGGAAGATGAAATCGTGGATGAGACGCGCCTGATGGAAACGCACTTCGTGCTTGGCCGGATGGACGTTGACATCCACCTGGCGGGGATCCAGCTCGATATAAAGCACATAGGCCGCGAAGCGATCGGCGGGCAGCAGCTCGTCATAGGCCTGGCGGATGGCGTGATTGATGAGCTTGTCCCGCATCATGCGGCCATTGACATAGGTGTATTGCAGGTCGTTCTGCGGCCTGGCCCCTGCCGGAGTGGCCAGCCAGCCCCAGAGCCGCACGTCGCTGTGTTCGCTCGATACCGCCAGGGCATGGTGCATGAAGGGGGAACCGCAGACGGCGGCGAGGCGGCGCTCCTGCTCCGCCACCGTGTTGGCCGCCTTGTACTGGCGCACCACCTTGCCGTTGTGGCGCAGGATCAGGGTAGCGTCGAAGCGGGAGAGCGCGATGCGGCGCACCAGTTCGTCGATGTGGGCAAATTCGGTCTTTTCGCTGCGCATGAACTTGCGCCGCGCCGGGGTGTTGAAGAAGAGATCCACCACCTCCACCGTGGTGCCCACCGGGTGGGCTGCCGGCTTGACGGTGACGCTCATCTCGCGCCCTTCCGCCTGGGCCTGCCAGGCTTCGGCCTGCTCCGCCGTGCGGGAGGTAAAGGTGAGACGAGCCACCGAGCTGATGGAGGCGAGCGCCTCGCCGCGAAAGCCCAGGCTGTTGATCCCTTCCAGATCGTCCAGGGTCGCCACCTTGGAGGTGGCGTGGCGCGACAGCGCCAGCACCAGCTCATCCCTGGCGACACCGCAGCCGTTGTCACGAATGCGGATAAGCTTGGCGCCTCCCTTGTCGATGTCGATCTCGACCCGGTCAGCCCCCGCATCCAGGCTGTTTTCCACCAGTTCCTTCACCACGGAGGAGGGCCGCTCCACGACCTCACCAGCAGCAATCTGGTTGGCCAGAATCGGCGGCAATATACGGATTGGCATCGCTTGCTCCTGCAGATGAAAAAGGGGAAGAGGTGGACCTGGCGCCATCAACGCTCACCGCCCCTCCCTGCCATCGGCAGAGAAGGGCTGCGTTCTTCAGCCCGCGCTATTTTCGCGGAATATAGAGCACCTGCCCTATCTGGATGTCCCGTGACTTGAGCTTGTTGATCTCCACCAGTCGCGCCTGACTCACCCCATGTTTTTCGGCGAGCCGGGAGAGACTCTGGCCACGGGTGACCACGTGGCGGATCATGTTGGACTTGTCGTTGCTCTGCACGCTGGCTACCGGCGCACTCGGCTCCTGGGCTGCGACCTTGTAAGGTTTGATCACGCCGGCACCGGAGGCGCTGCCGACACTGCTGACCGGGGCGCCGCCCTCACCGACGCGATAGGGCTCGCTCGCCGGCATCCGGTTGGTCACGACCTGCTGCGTTGGCTGGGCAGCCGGCTTGCTGACAGCGACCGGCTTGCTGGCAGGCGCCTGACGCGGTGGGGCGGCAACCTGCCCCTTGCCGGTGAGCATGGGCCCCTTGGTCGGGTGGCTGCGGTAATAGTTGCGGATCCCCTCGAAGATGGCCCGGGCCAACTGATCCTGATAGCTGGCGGTGGCCAGCAGCTTCTCCTCGGCGTGGTTCGAGATAAAGCCCGTCTCCACCAGTACAGAGGGGATGTCCGGCGCCTTCAGCACCGCCAGACTCGCATGTTCCGGCGCCTTCTTGTGCAATCTGGCCACCCGCCCGAGCGAGCGCAGGATCTGGCGGCTGACGTCATAGCCTTCGGCCCTGGACTTGTCCATGGAGAGATCCAGGAAGGTCTGTGCCAGATAGGGGTTGGGATCGGATTCGGCCAATACCTTGCCGACGCCGCCGAGCAGCTCACCCTGCTTCTCCTGCTTCTCGAGCCAGCTGCCCATCTCGCGGTTGGCACGGTTGGTCGACAGCACCCAGACGGACGCGCCGCGCGGGGTCGAGTTGTGGAAGCTGTCGGCGTGCACCGACACCAGCAGATCCGCCTTGGCCTTGCGGGCGATCTCGGAGCGCTTGTTCAGGTCGACGAAGTAGTCGCCGCGCCGGGTCAGCACGGCACGCATGCCGGGCTCGCGATCGATGAGGGCCGCCAGCTTCTGCGACACCGACAGGGTCACCCGCTTCTCGTAGGTGCGGCGCGGGCCGATGGAGCCCGGGTCTTCCCCGCCGTGACCAGGATCGATGGCGATGACGATGGCCTTGCCCTGTCCCCCGACGGGCGCGGGTTGTGCCGCCGCGCTCCCCTTCTCTTCATAGGGAAGATCGATCACCAGACGGTGGCCATAGGGTCCTGCCGGCGCCAGCGGGAAGACCACTGGCTTGATGGCAGAGCCGAGATCCAGCACCAGGCGCAGGCTGCCTTGTTCAAGGGGCGTGCTCTCGCGGATCTTGCGCACCAGCTCGCTCTTGTTCTCGATGCGGGCCAGGTTGGTGGCGTTGCTCGCCCCTTTCAGGTCGATGACCAGACGGTTCGGACCGGTCAGGGTGAAGTAGTTGAAATTGGGGGCGCTGCTCATGTCGAGCACCACCCGGGTGTTGTCCGGTGATGGCCACACCCGCACACTCTTGAGCTGATTGGCCCAGGTGGGCAATGCCATCAGGGAGAGAACAAAGACAAGGATCACGCGCACTGAGATGACAACCGTTCCAGAATGGCTTCGCCGATAGCAGTGCGGGCATCAATCTGCACCTCGCGCTGCTCGTTTGCATAACTCAGGGTGATCTCGAGATCCGGGGCTGGCAGCCAGCCCTCGCCCTTCTCTGGCCACTCCACCAGGCAAAGGGTATCGGCGGCGAAATAGTCGCGAATGCCCATGAACTCCAGCTCTTCCGGGTCGGCCAGTCGATAGAGATCGAAGTGATAGACCTGCCACTGGGCAAGCTCATAGGGCTCCACCAGGGTATAGGTCGGACTCTTGACCTTGCCCTCATGACCCAGTCCCTGCACCCAGCCTCGGGTCAGGGTGGTTTTGCCGGCCCCGAGGGCACCGTGCAGAAATACCGTGGTGGCCTGCTGGCACGCCTTTGCCAGACGGCCACCCAGCGCCACTGTTGCTGCCTCGTCCGGCAGTGTCATCATCAAGGTTTTTGCCATGTTCTTCTTGTTACTTGTTACTGTGTCGGATTGACCAGACGACGGATCCAGGGCAGCAGATCCGATGCCAGCATGCCCCTCTCACCCTCGGCGGCGGCCAGATCGGCGGCCTCTGCGTGGATCACGGCCCCGAGTCGGGTGGCCATGCCCGCGGACCAGCCCTGAGCCAGGAGGGCGGCGATTATACCAGACAAGAGGTCACCCATGCCGCCACTGGCCATGCCGGGGTTGCCCTCGTCGCACAGGGAAATACGCCTGCCGTCGCAGATGAGCGACCCCGCCCCCTTGAGCAGCACCACGCCACCGTAGCGCTGTTGCAGCCGCGAGACGGCCGCAAACCTGTCCCCCTCGACCTCGGCGATGGTGCAGCCCAGCAGGCGAGCCGCCTCCCCGGGGTGGGGTGTGAGCACCCAATTATCCTGATGACGGGGGGCCTGCGCCAGCCAATTCAATCCATCGGCGTCCAATACCAGTGGCACGGCGGCTCCGATGCCCTGTTCGAACCGGTCCCGGCCCCACTCATCCTGACCGAGCCCGGGGCCCAGTACCTGCACCGATGCCCACCCTTCATCCATGTCCGCCGGGCATCCCATCAGCTCGGGTTGAACCAGGCTGGCCGCAGGGCAATCCGGGTGCTGGCGCAGGCGTACCAATCCCGCCCCCGCCCGCAGACAGGCCTGACCCGCCAGCAGGATGGCCCCCTGCATCCCGAGGTTCCCCCCCGTCAGCAGTACCTTGCCGCTGTGTCCCTTGTGAGCCGAGCGCCTGCGCGGGGTCAGCAACCCCTTGAGGCTGGGATAATCGATCCGCTCGGCAGCGGGAACCCGTTCCTCCCCCGGCGTCACTCCCAGGGGATCCCGGTCGAGGTGGCCGACTCCGTCCACCCCGTCGGCGGTGAGCATGCCCTGCTTGATGCCGATGAAAGTGAGGGTGCGGGTGGCACGCACCAGTGCGCCCATGGCGCGGCCGGTGTCGGCATTGAGACCGGAGGGGAGATCCACCGCCAGCACGGGCGCGTTCAAGCCATTGATTGTTGCGACGATCTTTGTCATTGACGAGGAGAGGGGAAGCTGGACGCCGGTACCGAGCAGTGCGTCTATGACCAGATCCGGCGGCGGCAGCGTGGCGGGCAGCAGATCCTCGGCCATGGTCACGCTCCCCCCCGATGCGAGCCACTCTTCGGCAGCCCGCCTGGCATCTCCCCTCAGCAGGCCGGGAGCCCGGGCGGCAATCACCAGAGGTTCGAGGCCGATGCGCCGGGCAAGGCGGGCCAGCACGTAGCCATCCCCACCGTTGTTGCCAGGGCCGACGAAGATCCACCACTGGCGGCTGTCGGGCCAGTGGTGACAGGCATAGTTGCACAGCGCATTCCCGGCCCGCTCCATCAGCACATAGAGGGGCAACCCCTCCTGCTCGGCCCAGCGCCGTTCCATGCTGCGGATCTGCTCGGCCCGCCACAGGGGTTGTGCTAGACTCTCCCACTCATTTTTGCGGATAGCGTCCCCGAACACCTCTACCATGACGGCCCCCACGTTTCATCATCCCATGACCCGGCAACTGGCACGCCATATTGCCGCCCTGCGCCTGCCACACTCCTACAGGCAGAGGGGGGATGCTGCATGACGGCTGCCGAACTTGCGCAACTGGCCCACGATATCAAGCTCTGGGCAAGGGAGCTAGGATTTGACCAGGTCGGCATCGCCGACACCGACCTCACCCTGGAAGAGCCAAGGTTGCAGGCCTGGCTGGATGCCGGTTATCACGGGACCATGGACTACATGGCGCGCCACGGCATGATGAGGGCCCGCCCCCACGAGCTGTTGCCGGGCACCTTGCGGGTCATCTCGGTGCGGATGAACTACCTCCCGTTCGAGGCGGGCTTTGCCGCCACCCTGCGCAATCCCACCCTCGGCTACATCAGCCGCTATGCCCTCGGCCGCGACTACCACAAGGTGCTGCGCAACCGGCTCAAACAGTTGGGGGAGCGCATCGAGCTGCGGTGCGAAACCCTGTTGCAGGCGGCGGGACAAACCCTGGGCGAGTGGCGCCCCTTCGTCGACTCGGCCCCTATTCTGGAAAGGCCGCTAGCGGCCAAGGCGGGCCTTGGCTGGGTGGGCAAGCACTCGCTGCTGATCAACGAGTCCGCCGGCTCCTTCTTCTTTCTGGGAGAATTGCTCATCGCCCTGCCGCTGCCCGTGGATGCCCCGGTGGAGAAGGAGCTGTGTGGCAAGTGCGTGGCCTGCATCAATATCTGCCCCACCGGTGCCATCATCGCCCCCTATGTGGTAGACGGACGGCGCTGCATCTCTTATCTCACCATCGAGAATGACGGCCCCATTCCCGAGGAATTCAGGCCGCTCATGGGCAATCGCATCTATGGCTGTGACGACTGCCAGCTCATCTGCCCCTGGAACCGCTATGCCAATGCCAGCCCGGAGCCCGACTTCAGCCCGCGCCCCAATCTGCACCGCCCGCCCCTCTTGACCTTGTGGGGCTGGAGCGAGGCCGAGTTTCTCAAGCACACGGAAGGCAGCCCCATCCGCCGCATCGGCTATCAGCGCTGGCGCCGCAACCTGGCGGTGGCCCTTGGCAACGGACCGGCCAGCAGCGAGGTCCTGGCCGCCCTGCAACAGGCGCTGCCTGAGGCGGCGCCCATGGTGGCCGAGCATATCGAGTGGGCGCTGGCGACCCTGGCCAGGCGTCAGCAGGAAGAGAATAAAAAGACGCGATTGCTGATCCGCTGCATCGAAAAAGGTCTGCCGGATCACGCATAAGTGATCTGGCCCTTGCCGGATCGCAGCCATTTTTTCATGCTCTGCCGACCATTGAACATCGGCACAATAAAAGGAAGATTCTGATGCAGATGCTGGGAGTAGATATTGGGGGGTCCGGGATCAAGGGCTGCCTGGTCGACACCGAAACCGGGGAGCTGATTGGCGAACGCCACCGCATCGCCACACCGCAACCGGCAACCCCGGCCGCCGTGGCACACACCCTCAAGGCGCTGGTCGAACACTTCCAATGGAAGGGTCCCGTGGGGTGCGGTTTTCCCGCCACCATCCACAACGGCATCGCCAAGAATGCCTCCAACATCGACAAGAGCTGGATTGAGACCGATGCCGCCCACCTGTTTGCCGATGTGACCGGCCTGCCCTGCCATGTCCTGAACGACGCCGATGCGGCCGGTCTGGCGGAGATGCGCTTTGGCACCGGGCAGGATCGCCAGGGCGTCATCATTCTCATCACCGTCGGCACCGGCATCGGTACCGCCGTCTTCGTCAATGGTCAGTTGCTGCCCAATACCGAGCTGGGTCACCTGATGCTGGAAGGCATGGTGGCCGAACACTATTGCTCCGATGCGGTGCGCAAGCGCGAGGATCTTTCCTGGGGCCGCTGGGGCAAACGTTTCAACAAATACCTGGCTCGCCTGGAGTTTCTGTTCTCCCCCGACCTCTTCATCCTGGGGGGCGGCAGCGCCGCCAAGCTCGACAAGTTCATCGACAAGATTGAGACCCGGGCTCCCCTGGTGGCGGCCGCGAACCTCAACCAGGCCGGCATCATAGGCGCCGCCCTCTATGGCGCGGCCCGGCAAGGGGGCTGACCGCCAGCAACATCAGAAGACCCGGCCCGTGCCGGGTCTCTCTCATCCGTGCTCAGAGATCGTCGAGGCGATGAGCACCGTGTACCAGACGGGTCAGGCGGGATTGGGCCATGGAGGCCAGGGCTTTCAGCAGCGCCGCCGTGTCGGGCGTGGGGCACTCCCGGGCCAGACGTTCCAGCTCGCCGATGAGCCTCTCCTCCTGGCGTGACACCAGGGCCACTATCTCCGCGGGCTGGGTTGTGGCGGGCAGTGCCAGACGATCCCCCTCGGCCAGCAGATCCTCGCCAAATCCCTGATCCAGCCAGGTCTCCTTCACCGCGCTTCCCATCTGCTCGCGATAATCGTGCAGATGAGCCGCCGCGGCATCCTCCCGCCCTTGCAAATAGGCCAGCAACATCCTGCTGCGCTCAGCATCCACCCGGGGGATCTGGCGCCCGTAAATGTGCCCTTGCCGATGATGAAGCTCCTCGAGATAGAGCATCAGGTCCTTGATCTGTTGGAATCGCATCTCGCCTCCCTCCTGGCATCTACCTGCAGCCAGTATAGGGAGCTGGCATGTCGACACGGCCACGAACTGGTCATTTATTGTTCTGCATCAAGGAGATGGAAAAGAAAACAGAAAAAGAGACGGCAGGAGGAAGGGGAAACCGGCAGCGATGCTGCCCGGACGACCGGGTACCTTGTCCGAAGGGGAGACATCAAATCGACGACATAAAAGATATTTACCAGCTTATATTCGGACCAATGTCATCAAATCGGAATCTTATATTGATACTGGTGGTTATACCTCCACACCATAGTCAAATGGCGGGAATCCTTATCCATTTTTTAGACGTCTAGACGTAAAAACATGCGTTGACACAGCCATCCGGACATCTTAGCATCATCCTCCATGATGACAGAGCTACCCAGTGAAACCTCTGCCCAATTTACCCGCCTGTAGCGCCCTGTGCTTTAAGGCTGTTAGCACGGAAGAATCCATGATTAAGTTGATCGGTCTCAACAAAGTCTACGGTAAAGGCAGTGATGCCGTGCACGCCCTGCGTGACGTGAGCCTGCATGTGCCCCAAGGCAAGATCTTCGGGGTGATCGGTGCCTCCGGTGCCGGCAAGAGTACCCTCATCCGCTGCGTCAACCTGCTGGAGCGCCCCACCGAGGGGCAGGTCATCGTCGATGGCCAGGACCTGGTCGCCCTCAGCGAGCGGGATCTGACTCAGGCTCGCCGCCAGATCGGCATGATCTTCCAGCACTTCAACCTGCTGGCCTCTCGCACCGTCTCCGCCAACATCGCCTTCCCGCTGGAGCTGGCGGGCTGGAGCAAGGACAAGATCCAGAGCCGGGTCAGCGAACTGCTGGCCCTGGTCGGGCTGGAAGCCCGTGCCCACGCCTATCCGTCCGAGCTCTCCGGCGGGCAGAAGCAGCGCGTCGCCATCGCCCGTGCCCTGGCACCGGCTCCCAAGGTCCTGCTGTGTGACGAGGCCACCTCGGCCCTCGACCCGCAGACCACCCGCTCGATCCTGACCCTGCTCAAGGAGATCAACGTCAAGCTGGGGCTCACCATACTGCTCATCACCCACGAAATGGACGTGGTGAAGGGGATCTGCGACGAAGTGGCCATCATCAGCGACGGCCATCTCATCGAGCAGGGGGAAGTGGCCTGGTTCTTCAGCAATGCAAAGACCCAGCTGGCCCGGGATTTCATCCACTCCACCATCCACCTGGAAGTGCCCCAGGAGTATCAGGATCGGATGAGTGCCGAGCGGGTGCCCGGCAGCTATCCCCTGGTGAAGCTCGGCTTTACCGGGACCACGGTGGATTCGCCGCTGATTTCCGAGGCGAGCCGCCGTTTCAACATCGACATCAGCATCCTGAGCGCAGACATCGAATACGCCGGTGGCGTCAAGTTCGGCTTCCTGCTGGCGGAACTGTTCGGGGACGAGGCCCAGTGCGAGGCCACCCAGCAGTTCCTCATCGACAACCACATTCAGCTGGAGGTAATGGGTTATGTCCGAAGCAATGATTAATCTGCTGATTTCGGCTCTGGGCGACACCCTCATCATGGTGTTTGCCTCCGCCCTGTTCGGCTGCCTGCTCGGCCTGCCGCTCGGCGTGGCGCTGCACGTGACCAAGGCGGGCCAGATCCTGGCCAATCCGCTGCTCAACAAGGTCCTGGGCGTCATCGTCAACGTCGGCCGCTCGGTGCCCTTCATCATTCTGCTGGTCGCCATCATTCCGTTGACCCGCTTCATCGTCGGCACCAGCATCGGTACCATCGCCGCCATCGTGCCGCTGACCGTGGGCTGCATCCCCTTCGTCGCCCGCCTGGTGGAAGGGGCTCTGATGGAAGTGCCTGACGGCCTGCTGGAAGCGGCCAAGGCCATGGGGGCCAAGCCCCTGCAAATCATCGCCAAGGTGCTGCTGCCCGAGGCCCTGCCGGGGATCCTCAACAGTGTCATCATCACCCTCGTCACCCTGGTGAACTACTCCGCCATGGCAGGTGCCATCGGAGGCGGTGGTCTCGGTGATGTGGGTATTCGCTACGGCTACCAGCGTTTCGATCCCACCGTCATGCTGGTCACCGTGGTCATTCTGGTGGTACTGGTTCAACTCATCCAGAGCGCGGGTGAGCGCCTGGTCAAACAATGTGATCATCGTTAATCGTCGATTTCTGACAGGAGGTTTTTATGAAATTGGGCATCAAATCCGCAGCAGCTGCGCTGCTGGCAACCCTGGTACTGGTCGGTTGCGGCCAGAAGGAAGAGAACAAGACCCTGAAGGTGGGCGCCATCGCCGGTCCCGAGACCGAGCTGGTTGAGACCGCGGCCAAGGTGGCCAAGGAAAAATACGGCCTGACCGTCGAAGTGGTCACCTTCTCCGACTACGTCACCCCGAACGTGGCCCTGAACGACGGCAGCGTCGACGTCAACGCCTTCCAGCACAAGCCCTACCTGGATGCCCAGATCCGTGATCGCGGCTTCAAGCTGGTGCCGGTCGGCAACACCTTCGTCTACCCGATCGCCGGTTACTCCAAGAAGGTCAAGGCCCTGTCCGAGCTGAAAGACGGTGCCCAGATCGCGGTGCCGAACGATCCGACCAACCTGGGTCGTTCCCTGATCCTGCTGGAGAAGCAGGGCCTGCTGAAGCTGAAAGAGGGTGCCGGTCTGGAAGCGACCGTACTGGACATCGCCAGCAACCCGCGCAACTTCAAGATCGTCGAGCTGGAAGCCGCACAACTGCCGCGCTCCCTGGAAGACGTGGATCTGGCCATCATCAACAACACCTTCGCCGGTCAGATTGGTCTGACCCCGACCGAGAACGGCCTGTTTGTCGAAGACAAGGAGTCCCCCTACGTCAACCTGATCGTTGCTCGCGAGAACAACAAGGACGACGAGAAGGTCAAGGAGTTCGTCCAGTCCTTCCAGACCGACGAGGTCTTCAAGAAGGGGACCGAGCTGTTCAAGGGCGGTCTGGTGAAAGGTTGGTAATCACTCACTCTGGAAAAAAGGCCACGTCAAGCGTGGCCTTTTTTTTTACCCCCGTTATGATAGCCGCAAGCACGGCAACACGAAAAACAGAACAACAATGAAGAAATGGTATCTGGCCTACTGCAAACCCAAGGAAGAAGCCCGCGCCCGCGCCCATCTGGCAGCCCAGGGCGTTGAATCCTATTACCCCATGGTCGAGATTGAAAAACTGCGGCGAGGCAAGCGCGTGCCCCAGCGCGAGCCCATGTTCCCCAACTACCTCTTCATCTACGTGGATCTGGAAGAGGTCACCCCGGTCACCCTGAAATCGACCCGGGGCATCAGTCGCATCATCCACTTCGGCAAGGAGTGGACCCCCGTCAGCAGCCAGCTGATCTACCGGCTCATGAGCCGGGACGACAGCGACGAGGCGCGCGCCAGCTATGCCCGTCTGCCGACCCAGGGAGACAAGGTACTTATCGAATCCGGCCCCCTCGCCGGGTTTGAAGCCATCTATCTGGAGCCGGATGGCGAAAAGCGGGCCATCCTGCTGGTCAACCTGCTCAACCAGGAGACCTGCAGCAGCTTCGAAAATCAGGCCTTCCGCCGCCTGGAGTGACCCGTACTGCCGGCAGAAAGAGCCACAGGGCAGTACACAAGACACCATCCCCCTGCTCCCGAACGGTCAGGACCGCACCTGCGTCGTGCATCCTTCCACCACCAGGTTTTCGGGCCGAAAAAACGGGGCAGACCCAGAGGTCTGCCCCGTTTTTCTCTCCCTTGCGTCAGGCATCCAGTTCGAAGCGGCTGATGGCCGATGTCAGTCTCCCCGTCTCCCGGGTCAGGCGGGCGGCGATCTGCTCCCCCTGCTGGCCATGCTCGCTGGACTGATGGCTGAGCTCGGCAATCTCCTCCACCGTGCCCGCCACCTCCTGCGCCGCCCTTGACTGCTGCTCGGTGGCGGTGGCGATGGCGGCAAGCTGGCCGCTGAGATCCTGCACCAGCGTCGCCATCGACTCCAGGGTCTCGGTCACCGAGGCCACGGCGCCGCGCCCCTGCTCCACCAGCAGGGTGCCGCTGCCCACGGTATCCGCGGTCTCCCGGGTCTGCTGCTGGATGCTGGCAATGGTCTGGTTGATCTCCATGGTCGATGCGCTGGTGCGGCTGGCCAACTGCCTCACTTCATCGGCCACCACGGCAAATCCCCGTCCCTGCTCACCGGCCCGCGCCGCCTCGATGGCCGCATTGAGTGCCAGCAGATTGGTCTGCTCGGCGATGGTAGCGATCACTTCGGTGACCCTCCCCACTTGCTCGCTCTGGCTGCTGAGCTGCGTCATCGCCTGGTTTGCCTGGGCAATCATGGCACCAATCTGCGCCATGGTGGTCCCCATGCGGGCGAGGGCCTGCTCCCCCTCCCTTGCCTGTTGCTCGGTCTGGCGAGCCGCTCCCGCCGCGTCCGCAATGTTGCCCGCCACATCCCGGGTACTGACCGACATCTGCTCGATGGCGGCTGCCACCGCATCGAGCCGCTGATTCTGGCTCGCCAGATCATCCACGATGGCATTGGTGGTCTGACCCACCTCGCGGCCAGCCCCTTCCACCTGACCGACCGCCCCCTGGATCTCCCCCACCAGCTCGCGCAACTGTGCCGACATTCGGTTGATGGAGCCCGTGAGCCCTCCCAGCTCATCCTGACGAAGCACGGGCAAGGGGGTGACGGGGAGGCGGCCATCGGCCACCAGGCCCGCCCGTTTCACCAGGCTGGCGATGTCCCGGGTCAGGCGCCGGCTGAACAGCAGGGCCACCAGGGTGCCCAGCAGGATGACGCTGGTGGTGGCCAGCAGCAGGGTGCGGTGAATGGTCTGACTGGCGGCCGCCATCTCCCCCGCCATCTTGTCCACCTCGGCACGGGTATGGGTCACCTGAGTCGCCAGCTGATCCGCCAGCCGGGTCAGGGCGGGCTCTATCTCGGTGGCCATCAGGTGGTTGGCCCTGTCCCAGTCCGGGGCCTGGCGCTTCTCGATCACCTGGCCGACCAGCTCGGCAAAGGGGGCTGACATCTCTTCAAAGAGCGTCCAGAGCCCCTTTTGTGCCTCGGTGAAGTTGGCCTCTTGCTGTTTCAGCTCGGCCACCCGCTGCTGGTGGAACTGGTAGTAGTCCCGATACTTGTCCAGGTACTCCTTCTCCCCCGAGATGAGGAAATCCCGCAGGGCGGAGAGCGCATTGCCCAGGCTGTTGTAGGCATCCCCCACCTGCTTGAGCAGCAGGCGCCTGTCACCGGGCAACGTCGCCTGGGGCGTCGCCACCTCTTCATTGGCAAAAGACTGCAACTGATCGAGGGCCGACTCCGCCAGGGGGCCGGCCTCCAGCAGCATCAGGGTGTGGGCGGGCAGGTTCTCTTCGGTGTGAGCCAGGGCCCACACCTGTGACTGTGCCCCCTTGAAATCCTTGAGTGCCCGGGTCAGGTCGGGGGTGAAACGCTGGCGATCGATGGCGTGCCAGGCCTCTTCCCACTCCTGCTTGATGCGATCACCCTGTGCCGGATCTTTGCCGAGGATGAGATAGGCCCGCAGGGATGAAACGGTGGCAATCAGGGCTTTCTGGCTCGCCTCGTCCCGCTGCAGGGCGGGCAGGGCCTGGGCCAGCAAGGCATCTTGCGAGCCTTCGATCCGGCCGAGCTGATGATAGACAAGGGCGGAGGAGAGAATGATGAGCAGGTTGATAAAACAGAAGCTCAACAACAACTTGCTTGATATTTTCATGGCCATCCTTGGAATTCGTCGGGCATCCTGCCCGGGATTAGCGTCTGATGAGCGCGGGCAAACGAGCTTGCCAACCCTGATGCCATCCCATCAGCTCCTCGCGGGGCATGGGACGGGCGGAGAAGAAGCCCTGGCATTGATCGCACCCCAGCTTCGCCAGCAATTGCCAGGTCGCCTCATCTTCGACCCCCTCGGCCACCGATTTCAAGCCCAACTTGCGAGCCAGCTCGATGCTGGACTCGATGATGGCTAGGCGAGAGGGATCTTCATAGCAGCGATCCACGAAGGATCTGTCCAGTTTCAACTCGGTAAAGGGGAGCAGGGCGAGCTGCTGCATGGAGGAGTAGCCGGTCCCGAAATCATCGATGGAGAGACCAAAACCGTGCATCCGCAAGCGGGTCAGCACCTCCAGCGACTTGCCGAGATCCTTGACGAAGGCGCTCTCGGTCACTTCGAGGGTGATGAGCTCGGGGTTGATGCTCCAGCGCTGGCAGTGGCTGAGCAGGGTGTTGCACAGATCCCCCTCGATGAGGGAGGTGGTGGAGAGGTTCATCGACAGGTTCAGGGAGAGCCCGGTCTTCTCCCACAGGTGGCCGTCCCGCAGCGCCTTGCCGATGATCACCTCGGTGAGCGGGTCGATGAGCCCGTTGTGCTCCGCCAGCGGGATGAAACGGGCCGGCGAGATGAGGCCATATTCGGGGTGCTGCCAGCGGGCAAGCGCCTCCATGCCGAGCCACTCCCCGTTGTGAAAACCCACCTTGGGTTGATACCAGGGCAGCAACTGGTCCTGATCCAGCGCCCGGCGCAGCTCATCCTGGGTCAGGTGATAACCATCCTCTTCCTGGCTGCGCACCTGCTGGGGCCGCCAGGCACCGATGAGCTGCGCGATCTGCTGGGGAGACGCGGGTTTCTCGATGCGCCCCAGCACCTGCAGGCCATAGGCCCGGCTCATGCGCAGCACGGCATCGACCACGTCATCCTCCAAGGCGCTGCACAGTACAATGCCGCCGCGAAACCCGCCAAGGGAGAGGCGGCGCAGCAGCGCCATGCCATCCATGCCTGGCATGCGCAGATCGCAGAACAGGATGTCGACCCTGTGGTGCTGGCACTGTGCCAGCGCCTCCTCCCCGTCCTGCGCCTCCAGCAGGTTGCCGTAGCCCAGTCCGCGGATCTGGTGCATCAGGGCCTTGCGCTGGAAGTTGTGATCCTCCACCACCATGATCGCCAACTCATGCTGTGCGCTATTCATCGAGCCATAACCCCGTTTCACCTCTGATAGAGTCCATCAATGCCTGTACCGCCCTGGCCAGGTCATCGAGCTTGTCCAGTTGTTTCAATCTGGCCGCCGCCTCCAGCCGGGCCGCCTCCTCTGCCAAAGCCTGCTGTCCTACCATGCGCGCGGCCCCCTTGATGCGATGTGCCGTCTCCACCAGCGCCTGGGTATCCTGGCTGGCCAGCGCCAGCCTCATGTCCTCGCCATCCTGCTCGTTGGCTTCCAGGTATTCGCTGGCCATGCTGCGTGCCACCGCCTCATCCCCGAACAGGGTCAACCAGCTTATGCCTGGCAGTTGAACCCTGGCTTGCCGGGGCGCCTCCGAGGCGAGCTGTTCTTCCTGAGTCGGCAACCAGCGTCCCAGGGTCTGGCTCAGGGCATCCAGGCTGTAGGGCTTGAACAGCATGTCGTTCATGCCGGCATCACGCATCTGCTGGCTCGCCTCCTCAGAGGTATCGGCCGTCACCCCGATAATGGGAGCACTGTCCCCGGCATCCCGCAAGGCTCGCGTGAGGGCATAGCCATCCATCACCGGCATGTGGCAGTCGGTCAGCAGCAGGGCGAAGTCCTGCCCCTGCCAGGCGCGCAGCGCCTCCTCGCCATCTTCCACCACCTCGGACTCGAGCTCCAGGATAGCGAGCTGCCTCGTCAGCAATGCCCGGTTGACGGGGTGATCATCCGCCACCAGCACCCGCCCCCTGAGCTTCTCCCCCTCCATCCCCATCGACTGGCTCGCCTGCTGGTTGAACAGTGACTGGCAGGTTTCCAGCAACAGATCGGGGTAGAGGGGCGATTGTCCCAGTCGCCACCAGGCGTTGCCCCCCATGCGCCCCCGCAGGGCCTCATGGGGAGAGAGTACTATGCCCTTGAGGTTCGAACGCTGCAAACAGGCCAGCCAGTCACTGCCAAGGGCCTGCTCCAGGTGATTCTCCTGCGCCAGCAGATGCCCCTCGAGGGGCTGCTGCCAATGGTGTGCCTCCATGCGTACCAGTCTGGCGCCCAGCCTGGCCATCACCGATTCCAGCCCCTCATCCTCCCCAAACCACCACCATACCTGACCGGTCAGGGGCGGCGCTTCCCACTGGCACTCGGCCAGGGGCAGCGTGAAGGTCACGCAGGTGCCCATTCCGGGGGTACTTTCCAGGGTCAGGCTCCCCCCCATTTTCTGGGTGAGTTGATGACAGATGGCAAGCCCAAGCCCGGTGCCGCCAAACCGGCGGTTGGTGTCGGACTCCACCTGCTTGAACGGGATGAAGAGGGTGCGCTGCTGCTCCAGGGCGATGCCGATCCCGGTATCCCGGACCCGGAAGGCCAGCCGGTCGTCTTCATAATCCACCTGGATGGCGATCGCCCCTGCCTCGGTGAACTTCACCGCGTTGTTCAACAGATTGGAGATCACCTGCCCCACCCTGATCCCGTCGATGCAGGCCAGATCCGGCACCGTCTTCCCCCACCGCAGCGTCACAATGAGTCCCTTGCCATAGGCCAGGGCCGCATGTCCCCGGATGACATCGCAAATCACCGAGGTCAGGCGGCAGTGATGGGGGTGCAGTTGCAACTGCCCGGCTTCCATCTTGGAGAAGTCCAGGATGTCGTTCACCAGATAGAGCAGATGGTTGGTGGAGGTCGAGATATTGCGCAACATGTAGCGCTGATCGTCGTCCAGCGGGCTCATTTGCAGCAGCTCCAGCATGCCGTGCATGCCGGAGATGGGAGTGCGAAGCTCATGACTCATGGTGGCGAGGAAGCGGCTGCGCGCCTGGGTCGCCTCCTCCGCCACCCGCCTAGCCTGACGCAGCTCCAGCTCCTGGCGCTTGAGCTTGGTGATGTCCTGCACCACGCCGTTCAATATGACCCCTTCAAGCCCCTCCTGGTGAACGAAATGACCACGGATCTGCAAATAGCCCGCCTCCCCCTGGCGCCGGATCTCCACCTCGAGATCCAGCGGCTGCATGCTCAGGGCATGACGATCCACCGTGGCCACGAAGTCCTGGTGCGCCTTGCCTGTCAGCCCCAGGATGGAGGCACCGGTGACCGCCATGCCGACCAGGTCCTCTTCGCCCCCCACCATCTCCCTGACCCCTTGCGAGGTGTAGAGGAAGTGCCCCTTGCCCGGCCCAAGCCAGTGATACTGATAGACCAGACCCGGCATGCTGTCGGTGATCTGGGTCAGCCGGGTCTGCGCCTCCTGGGCCGCAAACCGCGCCTGCTCCAGCTCGGTCACGTCGGTCAGCACTGTCAGGATCCCGAGCCGCTTGTCATCGGGCCCCGCAAAGAGCCGCTTGGTGTAGATCATCTGGTGCAGGCGATCGTCATCAAACCGGATCTCGCCCCGGCCATGAAGCTCCTCTCCGCTCTCCCAGACGCTGGCATCCTCCTCCATCACCCTGGCGCGGATCGACTCGGGCAATCGATCCTGGAGCAACCGCTCATAGGAGCCCGTCAGGTTCTCCCCGCCGAGAAACATCTGCCGATACGCCCGGTTCGTCATTGCCACTTCATAGCGCTCGTTGGTCAGCACCACCTGGTTGGGCAGGGCATCCAGCATCATCTGGACAAACACCAGCTGCTCCTCGAGCCGCCGCTCGGCCTCCCGCCGCTGGCTGATCTGGCGGCGCAACGTCCGGTTCCAGCCCATGAACAGCAAGAGGCAGAGCAGGAAGATGCCGCCGCCAAGGGAGGACCAGAGCAGCACCGTCTTCGGATCCAGTCCCGTCTGTATGGTCAGGGAGAGCCACTTTTTCTCCAGGGCGGAGAGCTCGTCGGGGGGAATGGCGATCAGCACCTTGGTGAGGATCTGCTGCAGCATGGGGTCCTGCAACTGGGTCGCCATGGCGATGGGTACCCGCAGGTCGCTGCCGGAGAAGACCACCTGGTAGCGGTCGCTGAATCCCTTTTGCAGCGACTGCTCCAGGGTGGTGGTGCTCATCAGCACATAGTCGACCTTCTGCTGGTCCAGCAGGGGCAGCAATTCGGCATCGCTGGCCACCGGCACGGCGATGGCCCCCACCTCGTTCAGCAAGACCTGCTCCACCGAGCCCCCTACCATGCCCACCCTGTGCCCTTTCAGTGCCCTGGCGGCGGTGAGCTCGGCCATCCCCTGCCTCGCCACGACCACCCGGTTGATCGACGCGTAGTTGGGGGTAAAGCGGGCAAACTGCTGACGCTCCGCGGTGGGAGTCATGGCCGGGATGAGATCCAGCTTGCGATCCTGGAAGAGCGCCATGCTCTGGGCCCAGCTCCGGGTCGGCACCAGGGTGAACTGAAGCCCGGCACGCTGGCTCATCAGTGTCAGCAGATCGGCAATGAGCCCCTTGAGCCGCCCCCTGTCGTCCACCTCGCTCATCCCGGGCCAATCCGGGGCAACCCCGTAGCGGATGACCGGATGTGCTTGCAACCACGCCTACTCCTGCGGATTGAAGACGATCTCCCTGCTCCTTTTCACCAGGGCATAGTCGAGGATGTCCCCCGCCTCCAGAATGGCGCGACGCTCCAAGGGAGAGATGTCCTCGAGGGCCCGCTCCAGCAATCCCTGCAAGACATCATTCCTGGGCGCCACGACCATGGCGAGGGAGGTATCCCTCATCCAGTCGATCCTGGCCAGCGCCATGCCCGCCATGGCTTGCAGCCTGTTCAGCATGGGCAGCTCGGCCAGGTAGGCATCCGCCTTGCCCTCCTTGAGCATGAAGATCGCCTCGTCCCGGCTGTCGGCCGTGATCAGGTTCGAGATCCCCAGGCGCAGCAGCTCATCGCAGGCGCTGACACCGAAGACGCAGACCCAGCGCACCCCATAGGCCTCTTCCAGAGAGAGGCTCTCCCGCCCCCCCGTCAACAGCACGGCCCGGGGCAGTGCCATCAGCTCGGAGGTAAATTGCATCTGCAGGGTGCGGGTCGGGCTCGGTGCCACCCCGATCAACATGTCGACCTTGCCATCCAGCAAGGCCTGCTGGACCGCCGCATTGTTGGCATAGGCACGGTAGCGAAGGCTCACCCCCAGCCTGGCTGCAATCTGGGAGGCGAATTCATCCAGGGGGCCGGTGAAGTTGCCGCGCCCATCGGTATAGACATAGGGTGGCCAGGCCGCCGAAGGCATGCCGACGACCAGTTCATCATGGGTGGCAAGCCAGTGCAGTTCGTCCAGGGTGAAGTTGCTCTGGTCCAGTTGCGCCGGCGCAGCCGCAACCATCAGGCTCCAGAAAGCCAGACCACATAGCAGGATGAGACGACAGCAGCGGCGGAACATTATCAACTCCCATACGAAACGGAGGGGGGTCATAGAGTGTTTGGCGCAATGTGCGACAACTAAATTGAGACAATGCTCATCAGGAAAGAAAAATGGCAGGCCCAGGCCTGCCATCCACCAGGTCGGGGGCCAGGCCCCCTCCCATCAGGTTATTCGGTTCCCGAGCCGGAAACCGGTTTGAAACTCCCGCTCACGGATGTGGGCGATCTGCACATTTTGCCCTTCCAGACCGATGTCTTTGAGCAGGGCAGGTGAAAGATGCAGGTAACTGACGCGACGCTCCAGCCGGGTGATCCTTTTTTGAACCAGGGTCTCTACGTGGCGCAGCAGGGCGAGTTCGATAGACATAATATTCTCCAGTTGAACGTGCGGTTCCCCCGGAGAGAGGTGATCACCCTGCGGGACAACCGCGGGTGATGAGAAAAGCAGGTGTTACCTGTCCCCTCCACGCGGCAAATAAAGAGCACGAGTCTTCGCGCTGCCAGAGCAGCGATCGAACGCAACGTTGAACATGGAATGTTGCATGGTCGTCTCCTTACCGTGTGAAAGTTGAACAAGTTGCCGCAGTGTAAAAAAACACCGAATTTTACGCAATATCTCTCCCACCCATATGGGTGGAATGCGGTCAAAAAGAGGTTCAGTCAAATCCCTGACAACAACCGAAACTCCTCCAGCGCATAGGTATCCGTCATGCCGCTCACATAATCGAGCAGCAGCCGCACCCGGTAGTACCACTCCTGCTCGCTCTCCTTTTCGAAACGGGGATCCCGGCTCGCCACCGCCAGCCGGTACGCCTTGAGGTGGCGGGCAGAGAGGCGGTGGAACAGCCGCCGGGCAAAGAAGAGCTCGCTCCCGCCGTTGCCGGCGAGCAGCCGCTCGAACTGGCTGGCGGGCAGGGCCAGCAGGCAGGCGTAGGTGGAGAGCACCCCGCGCAGGGCGGCATAGCCTTCCAGCTCCAGCGCCTCCACCTCCGGGCGCATGAACACCAGCTCGCGAGCCACCCGCTTGAGGGTATCGAGTACCCGGGCTGCCGGAGCCTGACCGTGCAGCAGCGCCTGGGGATAGGCCCCGCTCAGGATCTGATCGTGCTCGGCCACATAGGTATGGGCGGCCAGCGCCACCAGATCCCGGGTCAGATGCTGGCGAAAATGGGGGAAGAACCCCCGACCGGAGGCAAGCGCCTCATCGAGCAGATCGGCCATGTAACCGCCCTCGTCCGCCTCGCGCAGGGCTGCCAGCAGCTCGCTCTGGGTGAGGATGCGCCTGTCCACCGCATCCTCGAGATCGGCGATGCAGTAAGAGATGTCGTCCGCCGCCTCCATGATGTAGACCAGCGGATGACGGCACCCCTCGGCCAGCCCCAGGCTCTGGCCGAGGGCACGATAGAGGGGTTGTTCGCTGAAGAAGATGCCGCGCTTGCTGGTCCAGCCGTGGTGCTGACCATAGCCCTGTGGATGGTGCAGGCCCGGCAGGGGCTGCTGCGGGTATTTGCACAGCGCCGCCAGTTGCCCCAGGGTGAGGTTCAGCTCATGGAGGCTGTGCACCAGTCGCAGGCTCTGGGCATTGCCGTCAAACACCAGCAGATCCTGGCGAAGGGTTGCCCACTGGGGGCTCGGCAACTGGTCGTGGGCACGGGCGAAGAGGCCGTCCAGCTCCTGGGCAAGCCACTGACTCATCACCTGCTCGCCGAAATGGCCAAACGGCGGGTTGCCGACATCGTGCAACAGGCAGGACATCTCCACCAGATTGATGAAGGCCCCCTCGCACACCACTCCGGCTGGCAACGCCGCCAGGATGCGGCGACTGATCTGGCGACCGGTCTCTTGTACCTCCAACGAATGGGTGAGGCGGCTGCGCACCGAGGCTTTCACATCGAGCGGGAAGACCTGGGTCTTCTGCTGCAGGCGGCGCACCGGCGCCGCCTGCACGATGCGGGTGCGGTCCTGCTCCGTCGCCTCCAGCAGGTCTTCGTCTCCCCAGGGGTGAATGCGCTCGGGGGGGATCAAACGGTCATACATGTCGTGGCTCCTTGCCTGAGGCGTCGTGTCTACGAGAGCAGCCAGCGCCGCAGGCGGGCGATGTCACCCGGGTATTCCCGGCGCAGGGTTTCAATCCAGTCCTCCACGTTCTCCCACCAGGCGGGGTGTTCCGGGCTCTGGATGAGCTGGGCCGTCTGCTGCAACCGGCGCAGGCCGATGGAGCCCGCCGCCCCCTTGATCTTGTGGGCCTCCTCCACCACACCGGCCTGATCCCTGGCAATCATGTTGGAGTCGAGCACCGCCATGTAATCCGGCATCATCTTCTCGAACAGCTCGACGCTGGAGAGCAGCACCGGCTTGCCGACCGTGCTGGCGTAATCGGTGAGGAAGGGCAGATCCAGCAGGGCATCCTGATGGTGGACATCGTCCTGCTCGTCCGCCTCGTCCCCGGCAAGATCCGCAAACAGGTGGCCTATCACCTCCCGCACCGCCTTGGAGCCCAGCGGCTTGTTGATCACATCCTGCATGCCGTGATCCCGGTAGTACTGGCGATCGCCGGTGGCGTTGGCGGTGAGCGCCACCATGGGGGGCAAGCTGTCGCCGTAGCGCGCGAGCAGTTGCTCCGCCACATCGAACCCCGTCATGTCCGGCAGCTGGATGTCGAGCAGGATCAAGTCGAAATCATCCGGGTTGGCCATGGCCAGCGCCTCTGCACCATCCCGCGCCACCTTGACCTGATGGCCGAGCTTGTTCAGCAGGGCGCAGGCCACGGTGACGTTCAGCTCCACATCCTCCACCAGCAGGATGTCGAGGGAGGGCATCTCTGGCTCCGGGGCCGCGGCCCTGGGCTCGACGCAGTCCACCTCCAGCTCGGCGGTGAAGCAGGCGCCTTCGCCCGGGTCGCTGTCCACATAGAGTTGACCGCCCATGGCCTGCACCAGCTGGCGGGAGACCGCAAGGCCGATGCCGGTGCCGGTGGCGTGCTTCTTGCCCTGCACCTGATAGTACATGGCGAAGATCTTCTCCTGCTGGGCACGGGGAATGCCCACCCCGGTGTCTTCCACCTCGAAGTGCAGCGCCAGCTTGCCCGGTTCATCAGCGGCGTGGGCGAGACAGCGTATGGTGACGCCCCCTTCATCGGTGAACTTGACCGCATTGCCCACCAGGTTCCACAGCACCTGACGCAGCCGGGTGCCGTCCGCCATCACGAACTGGGGCATATCGCCGTCCCGGTCGAAGTGCAGGTAGAGCCCCTTCTGCTCCGCCTGGATGCGCGACAGCGTCTCCAGCTCGTCGAGGAAGGCGGGTAAATCCAGCGGAGCCGGCGCAATCTCCAGCCGACGACGGTCGAGCTTGTCCAGATCGATGATGTCGTTGAAGATGTTGCCGAGCGTCACCGCGCTCAGGTGGATGGTCTTGAGCTGCTGCTGCTGTCTGGCATCGAGGGGCGTATCCATCAGCATCCGGCTCAGGCCCACGATGCCATTGAGCGGGGTGCGCAGCTCGTGGCTGATGGTGGAGATGAAGGTGGTCTTGTCCCGACTCGCCTTCTCCAGCTTGTCCTGGTACTGCTTGCGCTCGGTGATGTCGCGACCAAAGCCGAGCAGGCCGAGTCGCTTGCCGAAGCGGTCGAAGAAGGGCACCTTGCGCAGCTCGAAATAGGCCTTGCGGCCATCGGGATACTCCAGCCACTGCTCATAGGTAAGCGGCTCGTTCTGGGCGAAGACCTGCTTGTCGGTCTCCACCACCTTGCTGGCGATGTCGTGCTTGTAGACATCGAACGGGGTCAGGCCGATGAGTTCCGCCTCCACCTTGCCGGTGAGCTCCTCCATGGCGCGGTTGCAACCGGAGAACTGCTCGTCCTCGTTGCGGTAATAGACCAGATCGGGGGAGCAGTCGATGAAGGAGCGCAAGAGGGCGGTACGCTCCCCCAGATGCAGCTGGGCCTTCTCCCGCTGGAACACTTCGTTTTCGAGATCCTCGATGGCTTGCTGGCGCAGGGTCTCGGCCCGGTTGGTCTCGGCGATCTGGGCGTTGAGCCGGCTGATGTTCTCCTGCAACTGGCTGTTGAGCTCGAGATCCCGCTCGCGCATGTCTTGCAACTTGCGCACCATCCGGGTCAGCCGTTGGCGGGAGTCCTCCAGCTGATCCACCACGATGGAGAGAAAATAGACGGCCCAGGGGGTCACCAGCAGGCCGAAGAAGACAGAGCGCACCAGGTCGACGATGTCCACGGTGCCGCGCAAAAACAGGGTCACCCCCATCTGGATCGAAACGGCCAGCACTATGATGGCGGTGGCCAGGAACATGCTGAAGCGCACCAGTCCCAGCTTGGTCATCAGGTCGACGTAATATTGCGCCCAGGATTTGATCTGCTTCATCTCGTTGTTTTCTCCCCTTTTCTTGCGCAAACAGGATACCAGTACGGCGCCATGAACTCTTGTCCGTCGCGTATTCAATTATTGATTAACGTCACACTCCGGCTGGGGTAGCATGCCTGCCATGCCTCAGTCAGCACCGGTCCCACCGGGATACCGGGGCGCACTGTCACCCTTCTCATTCGTTATGTCAGGAGCATACCCGATGCGAAATCATGTTCTGTTGAGCCTTGGCCTGCTGGTCGCCACCACCGCCCACGCCGATCTGGGGGAGATCCCCCGCCAGACCGGCTGGTCCGGTTTTCTGCTGGGCGGAGTCAATGCCGGCAGCCACAAGTCCAACTTCTATGCCGGTGACGACAGCAACAGCCGTATCGATGATCTGGGCTCCCCCGGCCGCGAAAGCGGTCTGAGCCCGCTGCTCAATGCCGATATCCGCTACACCTTCGCCGATACCCGCACCCAGGTCTTCCTCGGCAACCTCATCCAGGACGCGGTGCGCTTCGAGTTTACCCAGCAACTCGGTCTGCGCCAGGAGATGGGTGACAAGGGTATCGTCGCCACCTCCCTGGTGTTCAACCTCATGCCGGTGGAAGTGTGGAGCGATCCCTTCGCCACCGGCGTGGACCGCAGCGCCACCGATCTCACCTCGAAAGGGGTGCGCTTTGCCTGGGACAGGATCTGGGGCAGCAACGTCTACGCCACCCTGACCAGCCGGGAAGTGGAGCTCGACGAGGAGCGCAGCGGCCAGCAATATGACCTGACCCACGGCACCCACTACGCCTCCATGCTGAGCCGCAACGGCAAGGTCCACGACCTGGCTGTCTCCTACCAGTACCACTTCGGCGGCGACCAGCTGCTGGAGCCCGCCTTCCTCTACAAGGAGGCCCGCCTGGACGGGAGTGCGGAGAGCTTCAAGAACACCGGTCTGCAGCTGACCTATGCCAAGCGTGCCTCCCAGTGGTCCATCGTGAGCAACCTCTACGCCGGCAAGCGCAAGTATGACGAGGCGAATCCCCTGTTCGGCCAGCGCGCCGATGCCAGCGAGTTCGCCCTCAATGGCACCTTCTTCTGGCACAACCTGTTCGGCATCAAACCCCTTGCCGCCACCTTCACCGCGGCCTACTCCAGCGCCGACTCCGACATCGACTTCTACGATGCCGAGGCGCTTCGCTTCAGTACCGGGCTGCTTTACAACTTCTGACCCGCCCCAAGCAAGGAGGCCACCCCCGGGGTGGCCTCTTCATTTGCACAACCCTCGACCATCAGATGCCGAGGGAATCCAGCAGATCGTCGTGCTCGTTGCTCGCCGGCGCGGCCGCCGGTGCCGGTTTGGCTGACTGCTTGGCCTGGGCGATCAGCTCGTCGGGATCCACCTCCTCCTGCACGCCGCCATCATGGATCCGGATAAACTCCGTCTTGTCCATGGCCAGCTCCAGATAGAAGATGTTGTTGCTGGCGGTGAAGAAGGTCACCCGGCGGGTCTCGGGATTGTCGAGGTTGGTGTCGACGCTCAGCATCACCTGCTTGTTGAGCGCCAGCATCTTGGGCTGGTTCTGGGTGATGTGGGTCTGCAGCTCGCGCCCCACCTTGGTGGTGAAGCTGCCGACAATCTGGTTCATCAGCTCGCCCATGACGTTGCTCACCTCGTCCGAGGTGTGGGAGATGGCAAGATCCTCCTTGGAGAGCCCCATGCTCAGCATGTAGCTCTGGTAGAGCTCCATGGCCGCGGCGGCGGAGAAGTTGATCACCACCAGCCCGGAGAAGCCGCCGTCAAACAGCACGAAACAGCCGATGTCAGGCTTGAGGCAGGTCTTGCTGATCCGCTGCACCATGCCGGAGAAGCGCACCTGGGTCTGGGTCGCCGCACTCAATACGCTCGTCACCGAATTGCACAGGCTCAGCAGTACGTCCTCTGTGGTCAATACGGCATCATCCTCGGATCTTGTCACTATCATGGAACCTTCCTGCTGATCGAAATAATGGGGCTGTCACTCGTGTCGCCCATGTCACCATGCACCGACGCGATACGCTAACAGATTGCGTGATCCCGGTGCCCAAAGCGCGAGCCACCTCTCACTTGACTGGATTATCAGTCAGAAATGGCTGAAATCCATCCAGGGTAGCCAGACGGGCTTGCCAACTGGCAGCCGCCCCTTGCAAGGCCTGCTCCTCATAGGGAATGGCGGGACAGGCACCCCAGATGGGGCCGGGCCAGGCCGCATCCGAGCTGAAGCGGGCCACGTGGTGCAGGTGCAGCTGAGGCACCAGATTGCCGAGGGCCGCCACGTTGATCTTGTCCGGGCCGAGTGCCCGCTCCATCAGGGTGGCGACGGCGCAGGACTCCTGCATCAACTGCTGTTGCTGCTCGGGGGCCAGATGATGGATCTCCCGCAGGTTGGCGACCCGGGGCACCAGAATCAGCCAGGGATACTGGCTGTCTTTGGCCAGCAGGACGCGGCACAGGGGCAGATCCCCGAGTATCCGGGTATCCGCCTGAAGGCGGGGGTGCAATTCAAACATGGGGGCCTCGCTGATCAACATGTGCACATCGGGAATCAAAGATGTGCCCACGTTACTGCAACGGGGAGCAAACTTAAAGGCGCGGCACGGCCCAACCGATGAAGCGCTTGCGAAGCGCGGGGTCCGCCTGCAGGAAAAGCTGTTGCAACTGCCCTTCCAGGGCGCTGGCCGGCACGGAGGAGGCCCGGGGCGTCGCCACGGCGGCCGCAGTCACATCCGCCGCACCGGCGAGCACGGCAGGCCCCTCGCCACGGTTGTACTCCATCAGCCTGGCATGCCAGTCCATGCCGATCTGCATCCCCTGCACCATCAGCGTATCCTGGCGCACCTCGAGGGGCTGCCCCCCCGCCACCAGGCCCAGGACAGGGGCCCTGGCGTAGCGTTCCATCCCGGCCTCGTCCGCAGGCACGGGAGCCTGCAGGCGCACCGACTGCCCGCGGGCCTTATAGCGAAGCACCTGGGGCTCGGAGCGAACCTGGCGATCGTTGTCGCTGCTGTTGCGACTCGGGATCACCCCCTCGTAACGCACCAGCAGTTGCTGCTCCCCGTCGGCCAGCACGGCGTGCTGCTCGTCCTGCACCTTGCCTGCGCTCACCGCCAGGATCTGGAAATCCCGGGGCACCTCGACCCTGACCTCGGCCTGCACACCGCCGCAGCACAGCAGCGCAACCCCTGCCCAACCCTGATGACGCTTCATTCCCTGACTCTCCTTTCGCGATGAAGGGCGCAGGGTAGCAGCCCCAGATGACAGAAAAATAACGGGATGCAGGCTCACCCCAGCAGATAATGGGGCCGCTCGGCAAACCACTGGGCCAGCACCTGCTTGAACAGCCGGATCTTGCGCGGCACCCGGCGCTGCTGGGCGTGCAGCACATGGATCGGGTGCAGGCCGGTCTGCCACTCCGTCAGCACGGCCACCAGCTCCCCTCGGGCCAGGCTGGCCTCCACCAGCATCAACGGGCACTTGGCAAAGCCCATGCCCGCCCGGGCCAGTTGCAGCAGGGTGCTGTAGTGGTTGGCCCGCACTCGCCCCTGCACCAGGATGTGCGCCTCCTCCTCCCCCTGGCGAAAGTGCCACTGCTCCCAGTCCGGGTTGTGGCCCTGCAGCAGGCAGGAGCGCCCCCCCAGCTCATAGGGAGTGGCGGGGATCCCCTCCCGGGCCAGCAGGGCGGGGCTTGCCACCACCACATCCTTGAGCCTGCCGAGCGGCAGGGCCACCAGGTTGTCGGGGATCAGCTCCATGGCCCGCAGGGCGATGTCATTCTCCCCCTGGCTCATGTCGATCATGGCATTGGTGAAGTTGAGCTCGACCTGGACGCCGGGGCAGAGCTCGGCAAAACGGGCGAGCAGCTCGCTCACCATGCGGTCCCCCGTGCTGACCGGGCAGGTGAAGCGCAGGCGGCCGCTGTCCTCCTCGGTCAGGGCGCGGATCCCCTCCTCCGCCTCCCGGGCCAGGGCGAAGATCTCGCCGGCCTGCTGGTGAAGCACCCGCCCCGCCTCGGTCAGGCTGAGTCTGCGGGTCGTGCGCTGGAGCAGTTGGGCATTGAGGGCGGACTCCAGGGCGCTGACATGGCGACTCAGCATCCCCTTGCTCACCCCCAGGGCATCGGCAGCGGCGGAGAAACTGCCTCGTTGCACCACTTCATAGAAACTGGCCAGGTGGGTGATATCCATCATTAGCACCAATATGGAAACAATGGGTTCATCATAAGCGCTTTTTCTCCCTTTTTATCCCGCTATCATCAACTCATCTCAACCAGGAGCGATAGATATGAAGATTGTGATTGTGGGTGCCTCCGGCACCATTGGCGCCGCCGTCAGCGAACTGCTTGCCCAGGATCACCAGGTGATCCGGGTAGGTCACAGCCAGGGGGATGCCAGAGTGGACATGCGCGACCCCGACTCCATCCGGGCGCTCTTCGAGCAGATTGGATCCTTCGATGCCCTGGTGGTCGCCAGCGGCAGCGTCGCCTTCAATGCCCTGACCGAGATGACGGACGAGCAGTGGCAGGTGGGGCTTCAGAGCAAGCTGATGGGCCAGATCAACCTGACCCGGGCCGCCATTGCCCACCTGAGTGACCGTGGCTCCATCACCCTCATCAGCGGCATTCTGAGCGAGGAGCCCATCCACTGGGGGGTGAGCGCCACCACCATCAACGGTGCCATCGAGCACTTCGTGAAAGGTGCCGCCTGCGAGCTGCCAAGGGGCATTCGCATCAACGTGGTCAGCCCCACCGTGCTGGAAGAGTCCATGAGCAAGTATGCCGACTTCTTCCCGGGCTTCGTGCCGGTACCCGCCGCCCGGGTGGCCCAGGCCTACAAGAAATCGGTACTGGGGGTACAGACCGGCCAGATCTTCCGGGTCAATGGCTGAGCGCTCCGGACAACCCAATGAAAACGGGCCCCGTCATGGGGCCCGTTTTGTCATCTGCGTTGCAAGCGCCTCCCCTGCCACCAGCAAACGTTTGTTCGCCTGCGGCAAAAAAAGCGGTCGGCCTCAGTCGATCAGGCCGTACTGCTCCCGCAGTACCTCGATGATCTCCTGCTTCGGATTGGCACTGCGTACCAGCGGCTGACCGATGATCTTCTCGGCGATCCCCACATAGGTGCGGGAGATATCCATCATCACCTCGGTGGGCAGCTTGTTGTCCCGGGCTAGGGCGAAGCGCTCGGGCATGCGGTTCTTGTTGAGCAGGATGTCCGGATCCGGGAAGTGGTTCAGCAGCCACTGGCGGAAGCCCTCTTTGGACTTCTCGATGATCTCGCCGCCGCGAAGGGCTGCGCCGTCCCAGATGCGGGAGCTGTCGGGGGTGCCCACTTCATCCATGTAGATGAGCTTCTCGCGACCGGCGGCATCGGTCACGTAACCGAACTCGAACTTGGTGTCGACGAAGACCTGATCCAGGGCAGCCAGCGCCTCGCTGATGACGTTGAAGCCCTCTTTGAGCAGCGCCTCGTAGCGGTCGATGTCCGCCGGGGAGCGGAAGCCGAAGGCCTGATGGTGGCGCTCGATGTCGCCGCGGGAGACGTTGACGTCGTCCGCTTCCGGCACGCCATCCAGCCCCTTGAGGATCCCCTTGGTGGACGGGGTGATGAGGATCTCGGGCAGCTTCTGATCCTTCTTGAGCCCTTCCGGCAGGGTGATGCCGCAGAATTCCCGCTCACCATCCTTGTAGGCACGCCACATGGAGCCGGTGATGTACTGGCGGGCAATGGCCTCGATCATCACGGGACGGGCTTTTTGCACGATCCAGACGAAGGGGTGCGGGATGTCCAGGATGTGGCTGTCCGCCAGCCCCTGCTCCTTGAACAGCTTGAACCAGTGGCTGGAGATGGCATTGAGCGCCGCACCCTTGCCCGGCACGCCGTTCAGACCGTCCACCCCTTGCCAGATGCAGTCGAAAGCCGAGATGCGATCACTGATCACCATGAGGGCCAGGGGCGTATCGGCCGGCACATCATAGCCTTTCTCCCGAATGAGCCGGGCACTGTCTGCCGGGGTCAACCAGTAGACGCTGCGCACTTTGCCGGAATGGACAGGTTTATCGGTACGGATCGGCAAATCGTCGTTCACCGCCAATACTTGATCTGCAAGACTCATGGCTAATAACACTTCCTGTTGTGGGACTAGTTAGGCAGGGGCACCAGACCCCTGTCTGTGGGGGATTCACATCATCAGGTACTCAGGCCCGGGGCAACCGGCTCGGCACGCTGGCCCTGCGGCAACCCGGACATAACAAAACAGGGGCGCGAGGCCCCTGTTTTCATGCTTACTTCGCCCCCTGATCGGCCAAGCCCTTGGCAAAGGCCTCGGACAGGCTGATGTACATCTGGGAGATGACACCGGATGCGACAGGCTTCTTGTCCTTGTCGAACAGGGTGATGGAGGTCTTGCCGCCCGTCATCTCGCCGAGCTGGAAGCGATACTTGTCTTCCTCGAGCTTGAAGGGCTCCGCTCCCTTGGCCTTCCAGAACTCGCTGTCCGGCTCGTCGTACTCCACGTCGATCCAGCCCAGGGACTGCTGGGTGTCCTTGATGGTGAAACCATAGGCAGGCAGCACCTGATTGAGGCGGCGCCACACCTGGTCAAACGACCCTTCGGCAATCCAGGCGCTCAGCTCGTTGTTGTCCAGACCCAGCTCCAGCCCCATGCCATCGCTGGACTTGTGCTGTTCACGGGCCTTGAGCTGCTTGTCGTAATAGAGGGAAAACTGGTTCAGGGCGCGGGTGGCATAACGCTGGGCGTCCGCCGGCGTCAGCACAGTGCTGGTCTCGCCGTCGATGGTCTCTTCGTGATCCAGCACCCGTACCGACATCTTGATGGCGTGGCGCTGCACATCGTTGCGCAGGGTGAACTGGTAACGCTGACGGATCTTGAAGTCATCGTCATCTTCCGCCCAGCCATCGAGCACCGCTGAGTTGTCAAACCAGCCGGTCTGCAAGACGCCGTCCTGCTGGTCCAGCTTCTCGGTGGTGACCTTGTGTTCGGCCAGGAAGTTCATCAGGAAGGCCCAGGTATCGCGCTCCACGCTCTGGGAGGTGCTGAGGGCATAGAAGGCGACGGTTGGCTCGCTGGCATTGGCCACCACCTGGCTGCCGGGCACCACGGTGAGCAACTGGGCGGGCGGACGCACGTCCACCTTGGCCCCGAGGGCGCCCTCACGGCTGCTCTCGGGCAGGGCCGGAATGTCGAAATTGCTGTTAAAGGCGGGGGTACTCAACCCGGCGGGCACAAGGAAGGCGCGGCCTTCGAGGCGGCTCTCTTCATACTCGAAGCCACGGTTGGCCATTTTGCGTTCCTGGGGTGAGCTGCAGGCAGCCAGCACGGCCACCGTCGCGACACTCAGTACCAGGCGCACTGCATTTCCCTTTCCATTTGCTTTAAACACTCGCCATCAACTCCGCAGTCGTCAGTGCTCGCGCCATCGCCGCTTCCCCCTCGGGGGTGAGATCGGTCAGGGGCAGACGCAAGGTCGCCGTCGCCATCAATCCCAGCCGGGCACAGGCCCATTTCACCGGGATGGGACTCGGTTCACAGAACAGAGTCTGATGCAACGGCATCAATCGATTGTTGATGTCATGAGCCTGCCCGGCATCACCGGCCAGGGCAGCACGACACATGTCGGCCATCTGGGGCGCCGCAATATTGGTGGTGACCGAAATGACACCATCGCCCCCTTGCAGCATAAAATCACATCCGCTGGCGTCATCGCCACTATAAAGCGCAAAATCCGGCCCGCACAGTTCGCGCAGCAGCGGGGTACGGCCAAGATCGCCAGTCGCTTCTTTCAAACCTATGATGCCGGGCACCTTGGCCAGACGGGCCACCGTCTCGGGTTTGAGGTCACAGCAGGTGCGACCGGGCACATTATAGAGAATTTGAGGCAGACCACTAGCCTCGGCGATCGCACAATAGTGACGATAGAGGCCTTCCTGGGTGGGTTTGTTGTAATAGGGGGTAACCGAGAGACCCGCCACCACGCCCATGGTGGCGAAACGCCGGGAGAGGGCGATGGCATGAGCAGTATTGTTGGAGCCGCAGCCCGCGATGACGGGAATGCGTCCGGCGGCGTATTCCACCGTCTTCTCAACCACGGCGATATGTTCCTGCTCGCTCAGGGTGACCGACTCTCCCGTGGTTCCCACGGCGACGATGGCGCTGGTCCCGGCATCCACATGATATTCCACCAGCGCTGCCAGACTGACCCAATCGATGTCGCCCGAGGGCAGCATGGGGGTAACGAGCGCAACAATACTACCGCGTAACATGGATAATTCTCCCGATTTTCAGGGGCGTAATGGTAAAGCTGCCCCTTTTGAAAAACAAGGGAGGCACGGGACAAGCCGTGTTACCATCCGGCACAAAACGTATGAATGCACGAGCGCACAAGAGGCCTCACGGCAGAGTGCCGGCACCCGCGGTCAACGCATTCTCAATAATGGACGAGAGACGATTTATGACTCACTACCTGGTCGTAACGGCCATCGGCACGGACAGGCCTGGCATCGTCAATGAGGTGACCCGTCACGTCAGTGGCTGCGGTTGCAACATTGTCGACAGCCGTCTTGGCATCTTCGGCAACGAATTCACCTTCATCATGCTCCTGTCCGGTGACTGGAACAGCCTGATGCAACTGGAAATCAGCCTCCCACTGCGCAGCCAGGAGTGGGATCTCATCACCATGATGAAACGCACCGAGCGCCACCACTCCCTGCAATATGACATCAGCGCCAGCGCAGAGGTGCTGATCCGGGATCAGCCGGGCATCGTAAGTCAGTGCACCCAGTTCTTCAGCGATCACGGCTGGGACATCCAGGCCATGCAGACCATCACCCTGGAACAGCAGCCCTTCAACCTGCTCAAGGCGAACTTTCAGTTGAATCTCTCCAAGCAGGGAGAAGAGCCTGGCTCGAAGACAGCCTTCGCCGATTTCTGTCGTGGACTGGGCGCCGAGTCGTTCGAATTCATCGTCAATCACAAGTACGCCTGACGGCGTTTATCCGAGGAGACCCCATGTCACCACTAGAAGCTGGTACCCAGGCCCCCGATTTCTCCCTCTCCGATCAGGACGGCAATCAGGTTCGCCTCGCCGACCTGCGCGGCAAGAAGGTGCTGATCTATTTCTACCCCAAGGCGATGACCCCGGGTTGCACCACCCAGGCCTGCGGTCTGCGCGACGTCAATAGCGAGCTGACTGCCCTCAATGTGGTGGTGCTCGGCATCAGCCCGGACAGCGCCAAGCGCCTGAAAAAGTTCGAGGAGCGCGACAACCTCAACTTCCGCCTGCTGGCCGATGAGGATCACGCGGTGGCCGATGCCTTTGGCGTCTGGGGCCCGAAGAAGTTCATGGGCAAGGAGTATGACGGCATCCATCGCCTGAGCTTCCTCATCGACGAAGAGGGCAAGGTTGCCCATCGCTTCGACAAGTTCAAGACCGGCGATCACCATCAGGTGGTGCTCGACCTCGTCAAGGGGTAAGCCACCAGCGGCATTGTTGCAGGGCTCGCCATGGCGGGCCCTGCTCGTTTCACCACGGCATCAGCCCCCACTCTCTGGCGGCTCACCAGAGCGCCTCCTCCCGCCTTTTCTCGCCAACCTCCCCTCTCAGATCAAAAAATTCATCCTGGATATGGGTTAACGTGACCCCAGATTCATTTTCCAGCGAGACAGCCCATGAACATGAGCCACACCGAACGCCTGATCCTGAGCAACCAGTACGAGATCCTGGCCAAACTCAATCCGGAAAAGGCGGCGTTTTACCAGCGTGCCAGCACCATCGTCGAGCGCGGCTACTGCCTGCAGATCCTCGAGCTGGAGAAGAGCTTCGGCCATCTGGATCTTGCCACCTGCCAGGAGGTGCTGGACACCCTGGAGCTGCACCATGCACTGGCCATCTCCTGGGGCAACCTGGATGCCAGCGCCCGGGCCGATGTCAACGAGAGCCGCCTTGCCTTCAACGGCTACAGCCGCAGCCAGGAGCGGGAACTGGCGGATTACGTCTGCTTCCTGTTGGAAGTGGACAAGCGCTTCCCCGAACTGCCCTGCCCCTGCGACGAGCTCTCCAGCGACATCGCCATGCGGGACAAGTACCAGCGCATGCTGGCGGTCTGGCGTCAGTGCCCCCGTCAGTACAAGCTCTCCATCCAGGAGATCAGCAAGGTGCTGGCCGCCTGAATGTGAAAAAGGCGCCTGAGGGCGCCTTTGTCGTCAGTCTGACTTCGGAAAGTCATTCGTAGAGGAAGGATTTGTCCAGCTGCTTGAAGGCGGCGTTGAGGGTATCGGCCAGCTCTTCGTAGCGGGGACGGGCCACCAGCTGACGTTGACCGCCCTGCTCGTTCATCTTGCCGTTTATCTCCCGATACCAGGTGGCGAGGGAGGGGGGCAGCCGGGTATCGGCGCGCTGGCCGAGCCAATAGTACCCTTGCAGCGGCAGGCTGAGCAGGAAGAGCACGGACGCCATCACAGAGGGCCAGTAATGAAGCTCGCCAAACTGGAACTGCACCATGACGCTGAGCACCGCCAGTGCCGGGATCACCTTGAGGGCGAATTCGGTGGCCCTGATCACCCGATTCTCCGGGAACATGGAATTAAGCTCGGGACGGCGCGGCCAAAGAGTCATATAATGACGGCCTTGCTGTAATTTAGTTCCAAAAATGTTCATGCTCATGCTACCTCCGAGCTCTTTTCGAACGCATTAACGGCAAAACCTCGACAATATTTGAGAGGCAATAACAAAGGTTGAGGATGACTTTGTTATTTTTCAACAATCAGGTTATCCTTTGTACGCCCATTTTTACGCTGGGGCACGGCCACTGACCAGTCAGGGACGTCTGAATTTCGGGTCTTGTATCACTATACAAGGGGCAAGCAACAGATTGCCAACCCTCATAAGGATAAGTTGATAGTTTTTGGACGCACCGCGTCCGGCGCATCCTCCAACCCAACCCAATCTGCGATAGGATTTATTCATGAGTAAGCTGGTTCTTGTTCTTAACTGTGGCAGCTCGTCCCTGAAGTTTGCTGTCATTGACGCAACCACCGGTGATGACCTGCTGTCCGGCCTGGCCGAATGCTTCAACCTCGACGACGCCCGCATCAAGTGGAAGCTGAACGGCGAGAAAGGCAACGCTGATCTGGGTGCCGGTGCCGCTCACCAGGAAGCGCTGGACTTCATCGTTCACAAGATCCTGCCGCTCAACCCGGAACTGTCCAAGAACCTGATCGCCATCGGCCACCGCGTGGTACACGGCGGCGAGCGTTTCACCTCCTCCGTTCGCATCTGTGATGACGTCATTACCGGCATCGAAGCCGCCATTCCTTACGCACCGCTGCACAACCCGGCTCACCTGATCGGTATCCGTGCCGCCCTGAAGGTCTTCCCGGAACTGGCCGAGAAGAATGTCGCCGTGTTCGACACCGCCTTCCACCAGACCATGCCGGAAGAAGCCTTCCTGTACGCCCTGCCGTACAAGCTCTACAAAGAGAACGGCATCCGTCGCTACGGCGCCCACGGCACCAGCCACTACTACATCAGCCTGGAAGCGGCCAAGCAGCTGAACAAGCCGGTGGAAGAGCTCAACATCATCAACTGCCACCTGGGCAACGGCGGCTCCGTCTGCGCCATCAAGAACGGCCTGTCCGTTGACACCTCCATGGGCCTGACCCCGCTGGAAGGCCTGGTGATGGGTACCCGTTCCGGTGACATCGATCCGGCCATCATCTTCTTCCTGCACGACAAGCTGGGCATGAGCGTTGCCGAGATCAACACCATGCTGACCAAGGAATCCGGCCTGCAGGGTCTGACCGAAGTCACCTCCGACTGCCGTTTCGTTGAAGACAACTACGACAGCAAGGAAGAAGCCAAGCGCGCCATGGACGTGTACTGCTACCGTCTGGCCAAGTACATCGGTGCCTACGCCGCCGCCATGGACGGTCGTCTGGATGCCGTGGTCTTCACCGGCGGCATCGGCGAGAACTCCGCCCCGATCCGTGAGATCACCCTGAACAAGCTGGGCCTGCTGGGCTTTGACGTCGACCACGACGCCAACCTGAAGGCTCGCTTCGGCAAGGGCGGCGAGATCACCAAGGCTGGTTCCACCAAGGCCCTGGTTATCCCGACCAACGAAGAGTGGGTCATCGCCCACGACGCGCTGGAACTGGTCGGCGCATAAATTAGCTGTAGAGCAAGGCCGCCCCAGGGCGGCCTTTTCCTGATCCCAAAAAATGAACAAGGGGTAATAAGTGGCACGCACTATTATGCTCATCCCGGTCGGCACTGGTGTCGGCGTAACCTCCGTGAGTCTTGGCGTCGTTCGCGCCATGGAACGTCACGGTGTCAATGTCAGCTTCTTCAAACCGGTCGCCCAGCCGCGTCCGGGTGAAACCGGTACCGAGCGCTCCACCGCAGTGATCCGCGCCGCTGCCAACATCAACCCGCCCGAGCCGTTCGCCCTCTCCTACGCCGAGAACATGATCACCTCCAGCAACACCGACATCCTGCTGGAAGAGATCGTGGCCCGCTTCGAAGAGCACGTGAAGACCAGCGGTGCCGAAGTGGTGGTGATCGAGGGCCTGGTTCCGACCGACAAGCAACCCTTTGCCAACAAGCTGAACTACGACGTCGCCAAGGCGCTGGACGCCGACATGGTGTTCGTGACCCATCCGGGCAACGACTCCAGCCAGAAGCTCAAAGAGCGCATCGAGCTGGCCTGCTCCAACTTCGGTGGCGTCAACAACCCGCGCATCGTGGGCTGCGTCATCAACAAGGTGGGTGCCCCGGTTGACGAGCACGGCGTAACCCGTCCCGACCTGACCGAGATGTTCGAAGCGCATCACCACGGCGCCGATACCGGCCACAACCTGGAAGTGCTGCAGGTCTTCGGCAAGAGCCCGCTGCGCATCCTCGGCTGCATCCCCTGGAACACCCAGCTGATCGCCCCGCGCGCCAAGGATCTCGCCAAGCACCTTGCCGCCAAGATCATCAACAAGGGTGAGCTGGAAAGCCGCCGCCTGCAGACCGTGACCTTCTGCGCCCGCTCCATCCACAACATGATCGAGCACTTCCGTCCGGGCAGCCTGCTGGTGACCTCCGGCGACCGCTCCGACGTCATCGTCTCCGCCTGCCTGTCCGCCATGAACGGCGTCAAGCTGGGTGCCCTGCTGCTGACCGGCAACTACCACCCGGAACCCCAGGTGATGGCACTGTGCCAACAGGCCATGGCCACCGGTCTGCCGATCATGATCACCGGCACCAACACCTGGCAGACCGCCGTCAGCCTGCAGAACTTCAACGTCGACATCCCGGAAGATGACCGCGAGCGTATCGAGCTGGTGCAGGACTACGTTGCTGGTCACATCGACAAGCACTGGATCGAGTCTCTCTCCGCCAAGTCCACCCGCTCCCGTCGCCTGAGCCCGCCGGCCTTCCGCTACCAGCTGACCGAGCTGGCCCGTCAGGCCAACAAGCGCGTCGTGCTGCCGGAAGGGGAAGAGCCGCGCACCATCAAGGCGGCCGCCATCTGTGCCGAGCGCGGTATCGCCCGTCCGGTGCTGCTGGGCAACCCGGACGAGATCCGCCGCGTCGCTGAACAGCAGGGCGTGATCCTGACCGACCGCGTCGAGATCATCGATCCCGTTGCCGTGCGCGAGCGTTACGTGGCCCGTCTGGTCGAGCTGCGCAAGAACAAGGGCATGACCGAAGTGGTTGCCCGCGAGCAGCTGGAAGACAACGTGGTACTGGGTACCATGATGCTGGAGCGCAACGAGGTCGACGGTCTGGTATCCGGCGCCGTGCACACCACTGCCAACACCATCCGTCCGCCGATGCAGATCATCAAGACCGCCCCGGGCTCTTCCCTGATCTCCTCCATCTTCTTCATGCTGCTGCCGGACCAGGTGCTGGTCTACGGTGACTGCGCGATCAACCCGGATCCCACTGCCGAGCAGCTGGCCGAGATCGCCATCCAGTCCGCCGACTCCGCCGCCGCCTTCGGTATCGAGCCGCGCGTGGCCATGATCTCCTACTCCACCGGCACCTCCGGCGCCGGCGCGGATGTGGAGAAAGTGCGTGAAGCGACCGAGCTGGCCAAGGCCAAGCGTCCCGACCTCATCATCGACGGCCCGCTGCAGTACGATGCGGCCATCATGGAGAACGTCGCCAAGTCCAAGGCACCGAACTCCCCGGTTGCCGGCAAGGCCACCGTGTTCGTCTTCCCGGATCTGAACACCGGCAACACCACCTACAAGGCGGTACAGCGCTCCGCCGAGCTGGTCTCCATCGGCCCCATGCTGCAAGGCATGCGCAAGCCGGTCAACGACCTCTCCCGTGGCGCCCTGGTGGACGACATCGTCTACACCATCGCCCTGACCGGCATCCAGGCAGCCCAGGCTGAGTAATCGACCCGCAGTCCGATGCAATGAAAAACCCGCCGAGAGGCGGGTTTTTTTATGGCTCGCGCCCAGAAATGTTGATCCGCTAGATCAGGTCGGGATCCCGTCCGGATCCACGGACAGATCCGCGTTCCGTCCTTGGCAAGGCTCGAGGGATAAGCAAACGCTCACACCCTCGCCAGGGGATTGCACAAATGCGATCCAGCCAGGATCAAATTGAAATATCCCTTTAAGATCATGCGACTAACGCCAGACACACCGCTAATCTACAGAGTTTTCCACAGCTTTTGTGGATAGTTTACCGATCATTTGAAAGAAAATGACAGGTGAAGCCCCTCCCTTCCCCCTTCTCTTTCACCCCCTCGATAACCTCCTGATGCTGTGGCCAGCATCCCTACCGGCGCCCCCACTTGCCCGCAACGCTTCCAGACACGAAAAAGGGCTCCGAAGAGCCCTTGAACAGCTATTTTCACATCCGGCCACATCAGGGACGCAGGGATTTGTCCGCCCGGGAGATGCCACAGACACCGGAGCGCACCACTTCGATGATCTCGTTGGTCTGGGCAGCCGTCTTGATGAAGGCGTCCAGCTTTTCGCTGGTCCCGACGAGCTGCACCGTGTAGAGCTCGGGGGTGACGTCGACGATCTGGCCACGGAAGATGTCCGCCAGCCGCTTCAGTTCGTCACGGGCACCACCGGCGGCGCGCGCCTTGACCAGCGCGATCTCCCGCTCGATGTGCTCCCCTTCGCTCAGGTCACACACCTTGAGCACGTCCACCAGCTTGTGCAGCTGCTTCTGGATCTGCTCCAGCACCCGTTCATCCCCCATGGTGACGATGGTCATGCGGGACAGGGTGGGATCCTCGGTGGGGGCCACCGTCAGGGTCTCGATGTTGTAGCCGCGCTGGGAGAAGAGGCCTACCACACGGCTCAGGGCGCCGGATTCGTTCTCCAGCAGAACGGAAATTATATGTCTCATCAGGTTCTCTCCGTCTTGCTCAGCCACATCTCGTCCATGGCGCCAAATTTGATCTGCATCGGATAGACGTGCTCGTCCGGATCGACCGAGATGTCCATGAACACCAGTCTGTCCTTCATGGCAAAGGCCTTCTCCATGGCGCTCTCCAGCTCCGCCGGATCGCTCACCGCGATGCCGACGTGGCCATAGGCTTCCGCCAGCTTGACGAAGTCAGGCAGGGATTCCATGTAGGAGTGGCTGTGGCGGCCACCGTAGAACATCTTCTGCCACTGCTTTACCATGCCCAGCGCACGGTTGTTGATGGAGATGATCTTGATGGGCACCCCGTACTGCATGCAGGTGGAGAGCTCCTGGATGTTCATCTGCACCGAGCCGTCGCCGGTGACGCAGCAAACCACGGCTTCCGGGTTGGCAAACTGGGCCCCCATGGCGGCGGGAATGCCAAAGCCCATGGTGCCGAGACCGCCGGAGTTGATCCACTGGCGCGGTTTGGCAAACGGGTAGTAGAGGGCGGCAAACATCTGGTGCTGGCCGACGTCGGAGGCGACGAAGGCCTCCCCCTTGGTCACCTTGTAGAGAGTCTCGATGACCTGCTGCGGCTTGATCAGCGTGGGATGGGTCTCGTAGGCCAGGCAGTTGCGGGAGCGCCACTGGTTGATCTGCTCCCACCAGTCCGCCAGCGCCTGCTTGTCGTTGTCAAAGCCGCATTCGCGGAGCACTTCCAGCATCTGTTCCAGCACGGTTTCCACCGAGCCGACGATGGGCACGTGGGCCTGTACCGTCTTGGAGATGGAGGTGGGGTCGATGTCGATGTGGACTATGGTGGCGTTGGGGCAGAACTTGGCCACGTTGTTGGTCACGCGGTCATCGAAGCGGGCACCCACGGCGAAGATGAGATCCGCGTTGTGCATGCTCTTGTTCGCTTCGAAGGTGCCGTGCATGCCGAGCATGCCGATGAACTGCGGATGGGTACCGGAGAAGGCGCCCAGCCCCATGAGCGTGGTGGTCACCGGCAGGTTCAGCAGCTCCGCCAGCTTGGTCACCAGGTGATCCGCATTGGCGTTGATGGCGCCGCCACCCACGTACATGACCGGGCGGCTCGCCTCGGTCAGCAGCTTGGCAGCCCGCTTGATCTGGCCCTTGTGTCCCGCCTTGGTCGGATTGTAGGAGCGCAGGGAAACGGACTCGGGATACTGATAGGGGAACTTCTCTTTCGGATTCTGCACGTCTTTGGGCAGATCCACCACCACGGGCCCCGGGCGGCCACTGGCGGCAATGTAATAGGCCTTCTTGATGGCCTCGGGAATGTCGCTGGCTTTCTTGCACAGGAAGCTGTGCTTCACCACCGGGCGGGAGATGCCGATCATGTCGGTCTCCTGGAACGCATCCTCCCCGATCATGCTGGTCGGCACCTGGCCGGACAGGATCACCAGGGGAATGGAATCCATGTAGGCGGTGGCGATCCCCGTGATGCAGTTGGTGGCGCCGGGACCCGAGGTCACCAGCACAGTGCCCACCTTGCCGGTGGAGCGGGCGTAACCGTCCGCCATGTGCACTGCGGCCTGCTCGTGCCGCACCAGGACATGCTCCATCTTGCCGTTTTCGAAGAGAGCGTCATAGATGTCGAGCACTGAGCCACCAGGGTAGCCGAAAACGTGTTCCACTCCCTGATCTTCCAGCGCTCTAACCACCATCTGGGCGCCTGATAACATCTCCATGATAAAGCCCTCCAGGCTTTGCTCCGTTAAGCGAAAGCTATCGACAGTCCGCTGCTTCCCGGCAGCGCCGATCCGAGTCTTGTTGTTGTCTGCAGGCAGATCAGGCGAGTTCGGAGCCGTCGATAGTAGAAAAATAGGGGTTTTCCATCATTCACCCGAAAAGCGGGTGAAAAACCAACTTAACCCGCCCGTGAACGCTTGTCCACGGCTTTGTCTGGCCATAACAGTCATAAATTTCAAACAGCTATTAACATTCAGTGACTTGGCCACCAGACGGGCAACAAAGAGGGGCCCTGGGGGGAACAACCAGCGGATCATGCTGCCCGCGTCGGTGAGGAACAAAATAAACGGCCCACCCCGAGGGGGTGGGCCGTCAAAAACTGGCTGGTTTCACTGCTCGTCTTCGGGTTCTGCCAGCCAGATCTGCTGATCCGGATCCGTCTCTTCGCAGACCGAAATGCTGACACCCATGTCGAGCAGCTCATGCAGGGTGAGATTGTCTGCCAGAGTCATGGTGTCGCCGTTTTCATTGGTAAAGCGCATGGTATCCGTCCTCTCCGTGGTGGGATCGACTCAGTTTAGTCAAAGGCGCTGAGTTGGGATAACCAGGGACGCTCCTGGCCGGTACGGCTGGCAAGCTCCCCCAGGCTGTCACACACCTCCTCCGGAAAGAGAGTCCTGCCCCAGAGGCGGCGGGAGAGCGCCCCCACCTCCTCCCCTGCCCCGGCCAGCAACCAGTCGGCCAGCTCTCCTGCCACATCGGGATAGCGTACCCTGCCAGGAGAAGGGGCCTCCAGCCAGCTTCGCACCGCATTGGCATCCAGGCTGTCCATCAACTGGGCCAGCCCCATCAGTTCCAGGGTCCTGCCGTTGGTCAACTGCTCGAACTGGCCACCCAGGGGTTTGACCAGCAGCTTCTTGCCAAGGGAGAGCGCCTCGGAGGCAAGCTCGAATCCCGCATTGCTGATGACCCCGCGACAACCGGCCAGCGCCAGCTTGAACCCCTCTCTGGCCTGAGGTTCAAAGCGGATGTTGCGCCACTCGCTACGCTTGCGCACCTCGGGATGGAAGCAGATGAACGACTGCGTGCTGAAACGCGACAACAGGGCCGCGATCGTCTCTGTCTGCTCGAATGGCAGATAGACCAGGATCTGCTGGTTGTCCGGCACCGGCTCAAGGGGATCGACGATGGGAGGCAGCAGGGGCTGGCCGAAATGGAACCAGTGCAGCCCCAGGGACTGGCGTACCGGCGCAAAATGGCGCATCAGCTGACGGTTGAAGCCGCTCTCCCCCCAGCGCGGGATCGGCCAGTCGAAGCTCGCCTGATGGCTGATGGTGAGGCTGGGTTTGCCCCAGCGGCGAGCAGCATGGGCACTGAGCGGCTCGAAGTCGCTGATGACCAGATCGTACTCGCGACAATCGAGGGCACGCAGATCTTGCCAGAAACGCAGGGGAGAGAGTCCCTTGAGGGTGCGCCAGCCCGAGATGCGCCCCTGATGGCTGGCGAAAGTGATACCGGGGAAGGTGCGATAATCCCCGAACTCCCCCATCTCGAAGTAGCCGTCGGCGGCGCGCCCGCTGAACAGATAGTCCACCGCCACGCCCCTGCTCTTCAATGCGCGCGCCAGGGTCCGGCTACGACTGATGTGGCCGTTGCCGGTCCCCTGAACGCCGAACAGTATCCTCATCCTTGGCTCCAACCCAGCGCCCAGAGGGCGCAACCGCCGCCAAGCAGCGCCCCGGCCACCAGATCACTCAGATAATGCACCCCGAGCAGCAGGCGGGACGCCCCCACCAGCGCGGCCCAGACAAACAGCAGCGGTGCCCAGAGCGGGAAACTGGCGGCCACTACGGTCGCCATCAGAAAGGCGGCCGCAGTATGGCCAGAGGGCAGGCTGTAGCGATCCGACGGGGTGATGAAGACAGGCAGCCCTGCCGGGCGCTGGCGTTTGAGGGCATTCTTGAGCAGCAGGTAGAGCGGCAACTCGAGGGCAAACGCCCAGAGCGCCACCCTGACCGCCTCCTGCCCGGCGCTCCCCTGCCACCAGAGCAGGCAGGCCGCCACGGCATAGAGGGGGCCGTCACCGGTACGGGAGACAAGCCGGCTTATTCTGGCCTGCGGCTGGTTGTAGGGATGAAGCAGGCAGACACGGCACACCCGCAGGTCCCATTGCTGGATCTTGTTCATCACGGCCCTCCCTTGCATCCTGAGTGCAGACTAGGAGGGCGGCATGACACTTCGTTGACGCCCAGATAACAGATTGATGAAAAAAAGGGCCCAGGGGCCCTTTTTCATCCGTCATCCCGAAAAAGTCAGTTCAGGGCACCGCGCAGGCCGTTTTCCATCAGGCGGCAGTTGTGGGCCGCGAGGCGGCTCATGAAGTGCTCGTCCACCGTCAGACCAAACACCTGCTCGTAGAGATCCTTCATCACGAACGGCTGCCACATCATGCTGAGGAAGGAGATCTTCAGCATCTCGGGGTCCAGGTTGTCCGCCAGCTGGCCGTTGGAGCGCATGGATTCGAGCAGGGCATCGAACTGGGGAAGTTGGCGATCCAGCAGGCGGCTCAGCACAAAATCACGCCCCGGGCTCTTTTCAGTGGACAATGCGCTGGAGATGGCGGAGGTCAGCTCGCTGTTGGGCGCCATCACCTGATAGTAGGTATTGAGCAGATCGGTCAGGCTGCGGTTGCTGCTCTCGTCGTGCCAGGCTTGCTCAAGGGGCTCGGCCACATCCCCCAGCACCGCCTTGTAGAGGCCTTCCTTGCTGCCGAAGTAGTAGTGGATCATCGCCAGATTGGAGCCTGCCAGCTCGGCAATCTCGCGGGTCGTCACCTTGCTGTAGGGGGTGTTGAGAAAACGTTCGCGTGCGGCGGCAAGCAGCTTGTCACGAATGTCGGAACGTCCGACTGGACGGCCAGGTCTGCGTTTTTCCATGGAATACCTCAGATAATTCAGCAAGGGCTGATAAGTCGATCTGATTGTGCGGGTGATCGAGTACAGCAGGAATGACCAGATAATCAGGCATGAACCGAATATGGGACAAGAGAATTTGCACTCCTTTACAATCCGATTAAATAAACCAGTGAATTGAACCTGTCCATTCCGGTTGACACAGCATAAAAATCTCGTTATTGGTAGTAGCGTTATCGACTGGAAGGATTGAGACATCATGCGTATTGCCGCTCCGCTACTACTGCTCTCCCTAATCGCGACTCCTCGCGCGGGATCCTTGTAGCCGGGCTAAGGCATAGCCGGAATTTACAGAAACCCGTGCACCCCGCACGGGTTTTTTTATGCCATGCAGGATGCACGCAGCGAACTTAGGAAGAGGGAAGTCACATGTCAGATCGGGTCATCATATTCGACACCACCTTGCGTGATGGTGAGCAGGCGCTGTCGGCCAGCTTGACGGTCAAGGAGAAGCTGCAGATCGCCCAGGCGCTGGAGCGGCTCGGTGTCGATATCATGGAAGTGGGTTTCCCCGTCTCCTCTCCCGGCGATTTTCAATCGGTTCAGACCATCGCCCGCCACATCAAGAACAGCCGGGTCTGCGCCCTGGCTCGCGCCCTGCAAAAAGACATCGATGCCGCCGGCGAAGCCTTGAAAGTGGCAGAGGCGTTTCGCATCCATACCTTCATCTCCACTTCCTCCATCCACGTGGAGAGCAAGCTGAAAAAGAGCTTCGAAGACGTGCTGGAGATGGGGGTCGGCGCCATCAAGCACGCCTTACGCTACACCGATGACGTGGAGTTCTCCTGCGAAGATGCGGGCCGCACCCCGATAGACAACCTCTGCCGCATGGTGGAAGCCGCCATCAAGGCCGGCGCCCGCACCATCAACATTCCTGACACCGTGGGCTACACGGTGCCGACCGAATTCTCCGGCATCATCCATACCCTGTTCAACCGGGTACCCAACATCGACAAGGCCATCATCTCGGTGCACTGCCACGACGATCTGGGCCTCTCGGTGGCCAACTCCATCAGTGCCGTGCAGATGGGGGCCCGCCAGATCGAGTGCACCATCAACGGCATCGGCGAGCGTGCTGGCAACTGCTCTCTGGAAGAGGTCGCGATGATCCTGAAGACCCGCGCCGACCTGCTCGGGGTACACACCAACATCCGCCACTGCGAGATCCACCGCACCAGCACCCTCGTCAGTCAAATCTGCAACATGCCGGTGCAGCCCAACAAGGCCATCGTCGGCGCCAACGCCTTCTCCCACAGCTCAGGCATCCATCAGGATGGCGTGCTCAAGGCGAAGAACACCTATGAAATCATCACCCCAGAGAGCATCGGTCTCACCCAGAACAACCTCAACATGACCTCCCGCTCCGGCCGCCACGTCATCAAGCACCGGATGGAGTCCATGGGCTACGCCGAGAGCAGCTACGACCTCGACGATCTCTACGCCAAGTTCCTCACCCTGGCCGACAAGAAGGGCCAGGTGTTCGACTACGACCTGGAGGCCCTCGCCTTCTTCAGCCAGATCCATGAGGAACCCGAGCACTTCAAGCTGGAGTACCTTGGCGTGCAGAGCGGCAGCTCGGTGCTCGCCACCGCCTCAGTCAAGCTCAAGGTAGGCCAGGATCTGGTGTGCGAGGCCGCCACCGGCAACGGCCCGGTGGATGCGGTCTACCAGTGCATCAACCGCATCACCGGCTACGAGATCCGCATCGATAAATACGAACTCAAGGGCAAGGGCGAGGGCAAGAACGCCCTCGGCCAGGTGGACATCGTCGCCGAGTACAAGGGGCGCAAGTTCCACGGCATGGGGCTGGCCACCGACATCATCGAATCCTCGGCCCAGGCCCTGGTCCACGTGATCAACAGCATCTGGCGCGCGGACCAGGTGGCCGAGCAGATGGAGCGCAACCACACCATCAAATCGGAAACCGTCTGAGCCCGCCGCCGGACAAGATGACAGCATGACATGGGGAGGACCGGGGCCAGGGCAGTGGCCCGGACCGGCCTCCCGGATGAAACGGAATCACACTATCAAGACGGAGAGAGTATGAGCAGTTATCGGATCGCAGTATTGCCGGGTGACGGCATTGGCCCGGAAGTGATGGCTGAGGCCATCAAGGTACTGGAAAAGGTGCAGACCAAATTCGGCTTCTCCCTCGACTATGACCGTCACGACGTCGGCGGCATCGCCATCGACAACCACGGCACACCGCTGCCCCAGAGCACGATCAAAGGCTGCGAAGCGGCCGATGCGGTGCTGTTCGGATCGGTGGGTGGCCCCAAGTGGGAGCACCTGCCGCCCAACGATCAGCCGGAGCGCGGTGCCCTGCTGCCCCTGCGTGCCCACTTCAAACTGTTCTGCAACCTGCGCCCGGCCCGCATCTACACCGGTCTGGAGCAGTTCTCCCCGCTGCGTGCCGACATCTCCGATCGCGGCTTCGACATCGCCTGCGTGCGCGAGCTGACCGGCGGCATCTATTTCGGCCAGCCCAAGGGGCGTGAAGGGGAAGGCGCCACCGAGAAGGCCTTCGACACCGAGGTGTACCACCGCTTCGAGATCGAGCGCATCGCCAAGATAGCGTTTGAATCGGCCCGGGTGCGCAAGGCCAGGGTCACCTCCATCGACAAGGCCAACGTGCTCGCCTCCTCCATCCTGTGGCGCGAGGTGGTGACCGAGGTCGCCAAGTCCTACCCGGACGTAGCCGTGAACCACATGTACATCGACAACGCCACCATGCAGCTCATCAAGGATCCGTCCCAGTTCGACGTGCTGCTCTGCTCCAACCTGTTCGGTGACATCCTCTCCGACGAGTGCGCCATGATCACTGGCTCCATGGGCCTGCTCCCCTCCGCCAGCCTTAACGAATCCGGCTTCGGCCTGTTCGAGCCGGCCGGTGGCTCGGCCCCCGATATCGCCGGCAAGGGGATTGCGAATCCCATCGCCCAGATCCTCTCCGCCGCCCTGATGCTGCGTTACAGTCTCGGCCAGGAAGCCGCCGCCCAGGCCATCGAGCAGGCCGTGGCCCAGACCCTGGCAGAAGGCTATTTCACCGCCGACCTGCATCAGGCCAGCGCCACGCACCCGGTGCAGAGCACGGCCGACATGGGCAGCCAGATCGCCGCGCGCATCTGATCCCACGGCATCGATAACAAGGAAACCGAGCAATGTCCAAGACCCTCTATCAGAAAGTGTTCGACGCCCACGTGGTGCGGGAAGTGGAAGGGGAAACCCCTCTCATCTACATCGACCGTCATCTGGTGCATGAAGTGACCAGCCCCCAGGCATTCGACGGCCTGCGCGCCATGAACCGCCAGCTGCGTCGCCCGGATCTGACCTGGGCCACCATGGATCACAACGTCTCCACCACCACCAAGGACATCGCCGCCTCCGGTGAGATGGCACGCATCCAGATGGAGACGCTCGCCGCCAACTGCAAGGCGTTCGGGGTTCGTCTCTATGACTTGAACCACAAGTACCAGGGCATCGTCCACGTGATGGGCCCGGAGCTCGGTATCACATTGCCCGGCACCACCATCGTCTGCGGTGACTCCCACACCGCCACCCACGGCGCCTTCGGGTCGCTCGCATTCGGTATCGGCACCTCCGAAGTGGAACACGTGATGGCCACCCAGACCCTGAAACAGGGCCGTGCCAGGACCATGCGTATCTCTGTCAACGGCAAGCTGGCCGCAGGCATCAGCGCCAAAGACGTGGTGCTCGCCATCATCGGCAAGGTGGGTCATGCAGGCGGGACCGGCTACGTGGTGGAGTTCGCCGGTGAAGCCATCGAGGGGCTCACCATGGAAGGGCGCATGACGGTGTGCAACATGGCCATCGAGCTCGGCGCCAAAGCGGGCATGATTGCCCCCGACCAGACCACCATCGACTACATCCGTGGCAAGGAGTTCGCTCCCAAGGGGGAGGCGCTGGAACAGGCCATCGCCTACTGGCTGACCCTCAAGAGCGACGAAGGTGCCCACTTCGACGCCGAAGTGGTGCTCGACGCCGCCGACATCGCCCCGCAAGTGACCTGGGGCACCAACCCGGGCCAGGTGATTGCCGTCAATGAGCCCATCCCTGCACCGGAATCCTTCGCCGATCCGGTGGAGCAGCAGTCCGCCCGCAAGGCCCTCGCCTACATGGACCTGCAACCGGGCCAGAAGCTCTCCGACGTGGCCATCGACAAGGTGTTCATCGGTTCGTGCACCAACAGCCGCATCGAGGATCTGCGCGCTGCCGCCGCCATCGCCCGCGGTCGCAAGGTCGCGGCAGGGGTACAGGCCCTGGTGGTGCCGGGCTCCGAGCAGGTGAAGGCCCAGGCCGAGGCCGAGGGGCTGGACAAGATCTTCATCGAGGCAGGCTTTGAGTGGCGCTTGCCCGGCTGCTCCATGTGTCTGGCCATGAACAACGACCGGCTGCAACCGGGGGAGCGCTGCGCCTCCACCAGCAACCGCAACTTCGAGGGGCGTCAGGGTCGTGCCGGCCGCACCCACCTGGTGAGCCCGGCCATGGCCGCCGCCGCCGCCGTCACCGGCCGCTTCGCCGACATTCGTGCGCTGTAACGACAAGGAGAACATGATGACAGGTTTCAAACAGCATAAAGGGATCGTCGTTCCCCTCGACAGCGCCAACGTCGACACCGACGCCATCATTCCCAAGCAGTTCCTGCAGAAGGTGAACCGCATCGGCTTTGGCAAGCACCTGTTCCACGACTGGCGCTTCCTGGACGATGCAGGGGAGCAGCCCAACCCGGAGTTCGTACTGAACAAACCGCAATTCGCCGGTGCCAGCATCCTGTTGGCCCGCGAGAACTTCGGCTGCGGCTCGAGTCGCGAGCACGCCCCCTGGGCGCTGGCGGACTACGGCTTCAAGACCATGATCGCCCCGAGCTTTGCCGACATCTTCTACGGCAACGCCATCAACAACGGCATGGTGCCGGTTCGTCTGAAGGAGGAGGAGGTCGACGCCCTGTTCCAGCTGGTCGCCGCCCAGCCGGGCATCGAGATCGAAGTGGATCTGGAGGCCAACCAGGTGCGTGCAGGCAGCCTCACGTTCGGCTTCGAAATCGACGAGTTCCGTCGCTACTGTCTGCTCAACGGGCTGGATGCCATCGGTCTGACCCTGCAGCACGAGGCCGCCATCAGCGCCTTCGAGGCGAAGCAGCCAAGCTGGATTTGACGAGCCTGCGACAAGAAAGCGAGTAGAATCAACAGGGAGCCGAGGCTCCCTGTTTTATTGTCGGGTCGCTGTACAAAGCCCGCCACCTCTGCATGTCCGACAGGAGACACCTATGTCCGCAAGGGGCGCCCTTTCATTGCTCTGCCTGCTGCTCAGCCTCCCGGCCCTGGGCGGACAGACCTCTTTCACCAACAGTGGCGGTCAGCTCAATGTCGGCTGGCAGGACAGAGAGGGCAAGGCGCAGCAGCTCAGCTATCGGCTGGAGGCGGGCAAGCTGCCCCCTCTCATCGCTTACCGTCCAGCTAGGATGCAGGAAGACGTACTGCAAAGCCTGCTGCAGCAGGCACCCCTGGCGTTCCCCGAGGTGCAGTTCTCCCTCGTTCGCCCCGCCATGAGCCTCAGCATCAAGAGCCGCAACGCCGACAAGGCGCGGGAAGCCTCCCAATGGGTCAAGCCCGAGCAGGCCAAACTGGAGGCCGCCTGGCTCACGCAGCACTACTTCCAGCCCTTCACTGCCCCCGACGGCGCTCCCGCCATCAAGCAGGATCATGTGCGCATCGCCCTGGAGAGTCGGGACGAGCTGGCCCCGTTGATGGAGCAGCTCAAGCAGGAAGGGGCCACCGAGACCGAGGCGCGCCAGAAGACGGTGGCCTACATGCTCGACTTCATCCAGGCCATCCCCTATCAACTGCTCGACAGCCAGTCGGGCCGCTCTGGCAAGGGGTTTCTGAGCCCGCGCCAGGTGCTGGAGCAGAACCGGGGGGATTGCGACAGCAAGGTGACCCTGATGGCCGCCCTGCTGGCCCAGGGGTATCCCGATCTCAAGCAGGCCATGGTGTTCGTGCCGGGACATGTCCTGCTGGGGGTGGCCCTGCCAGCCAAACCGGGGGAGGCCACCTTGAGCCGGGCGGGGGAGACCTACCTCCTGATGGAGCCGACCGGCCCGGCCCAGCTGCCCATGGGCCAGCTCGCGCCCACCAGCAAGACGCTGGTCGACAGCGGCCAGTTGAGCGTGCAACCGGTGCAGGATGAGGGGAAATGAGACAGGCCAGCCCATGGCTGGCCTGTCTCGAGGAGGACGGGCGCCCGGGTCTCAGGTGAGGGAGAGAAACTCCAGCGCCAGCAGGAGACCGTCTTCTTCCTCCAGCACCCGCACGATGCGAGCCTGGGCCTCGAAGGGAGGCAGAAGATTGCTGCTGGTCGCCAGGCTCACCCGGATGGGCTGGGCCAGATCGAACGCGTGCTTGTTCACCTCGACGCCCATGCCGTTGGCGCTGAGATCCCGGCAGATCCCCTCCAGCACCTGCTGATGCTGGAACAGGGTGACGGGGGCATTGATGACCATGCGCTGGAAGGCACGTCTTTCCTTGGTGCTGGTGATCACTGGGGACTTCCTCCTTGGTGGTGGCTCGCACGATGCGGCCCGTGAAACATAGTGCTGGCCTCCCCCCAGGAACGCCAATACAATGCGATGCGTTGCTCAAACGGGGTGCGGTTTACCGCTGAGATTATACCCGTGAACCTGATCCAGATAATGCTGGCGGAGGAATTTGAGGCATGGCGCGCGTTTTTTGTGCCCTCATCCGCCGGCGCTCACCACACGCGAGGTGCCATTGATGAGCACCCCGATATCCACAGGAGTGCCATTGATGAAGACCCTGCTGCTGATCGCCACCAGCCTGCTCTCTGCCCAGGCGTTTGCCGCCGACACCCTCACCGTCTACACCTACGGCTCCTTCGCCGCCGAATGGGGGCCGGGCCCCAAGATCAAGCAGGCCTTCGAGAAGGAGTGCGGCTGCACCCTCAATCTGGTGCCCCTCGAGGATGGCGTCGCCATCCTCAACCGGCTGCGGCTGGAAGGCCAGCACAGCAAGGCCGACATGGTGCTGGGGCTGGACGATGCCCTCATCAGCGAGGCCAAACAGAGCGGCCTGTTCGCCCCCCATTCCACCAGGCTCGATGACCTCAAGGTGCCGGGTGGCTGGCAGGATGACACCTTTGTCCCCTATGACTACGGCTACTTCGCCTTCGTCTATGACAGCAACAAGCTCAAGCAGCCCCCCAAGAGCCTGAAGGAGCTGGTGGCGCGCCCCGATATCAAGGTGATCTATCAGGATCCCCGCACCTCCACCCCGGGTCAGGGGCTGATGCTCTGGATGAAGTCGGTCTACGGTGATGAGGCCCCTGCCGCCTGGGCCACGCTTGCCAAAAAGACGGTCACCGTCACCAAGGGGTGGTCAGAGGCCTACGGCATGTTCCTCGACGGCGAGGCGGACATGGTGCTCTCCTACACCACCTCCCCCGCCTATCACCTGATCGCCGAAAACAAGCCCCAGTACCGGGCGGCCGCGTTCGAGGAGGGTCACTACCGCCAGGTGGAAGTGGCGGCCAAGCTCAAGGGCGCCACACAGGGCAAACTGGCTGACCAGTTCCTGCAATTCATGGTGAGCCCCGCCTTCCAGAACGAGATCCCCGGCGGCAACTGGATGTATCCGGTGACAGACGTGGCGCTGCCCAAGGGGTTCGAACAGATGATCAGCGTAGCGAAGCCACTCACCTTCAGCTCTGACGAGGTGGCCGCCAACCGCAAGGGGTGGATCCGCGAATGGCTGCAAGCCGTCACCCAGTGAGTTCAGGTCGTCGTTCCCTCTGGTGGCTGCCCGGCAGTGCAGCCACCCTGGTCATCCTGCTGCTCTCCATTGGGCCGCTGGTCGCCCTGTTGTGGCAGGCGGGGGCCCTCTCCCCCCGCGCCCTGCTAGGCGATCCCTACCTGCGCCACGTGCTGGGTTTCAGCCTCTGGCAGGCACTGCTCTCCACCCTGCTGAGCCTGGGGCTTGCCATCCCGGTGGCCAGAGCCCTGGCGCGACGCCGTTTCACCGGACGCCGCCTGCTGCTCAAGCTCTTCGGCCTCTCCCTGGTGTTGCCGGTCATCATCGCCATCTTCGGCATGGTGGCGGTGCACGGTCGTCAGGGCTGGCTGCCGCAACTGCTGCACGGCCTGGGCCTGGATCCCGGCAACTACCTCTATGGCCTGTTCGGCATCCTGCTGGCCCATGTCTTCTTCAACATGCCCCTGGCCGCCCGCCTCATCCTGCAGAGCATAGAGAGCATCCCCGAGTCCTCCTGGCGCCTCGCCAGCCAGCTCGGCATGCGCTCCTCCCACATCTTCCGGCTGCTGGAGTGGCCGCTCATCCGCGGCATCTTGCCGGGGCTCGCCAGCCTCATCTTCATGCTCTGCTTCACCAGCTTCACCACAGTGCTGGCGCTCGGGGGCGGCCCCAAGTCCACCACACTGGAGGTGGCTGTCTACCAGGCGCTGCGCTTCGACTTCGATCTCGCCACCGCTGGCGGGCTCGCCCTGGTGCAACTGCTGCTGACCCTGGCCCTGCTCCTGCTGCAACACAAGCTGCAGACCACCCCGGCCAGTCGCCTCACCAGCCGTCGCCCCTGCCTGCGTCCCGACAGACACCAGAAGGGCAGCACTCTGGTGGATGGCCTGGCCCTGACCATGGGGCTCGCCATCTTCCTGCCGCCCCTGCTGGCCATCGTGGTCGCCGGGTTCAACCCCGGTCTGCTGGCGGCGCTCGGCTCACCCCGGCTGTGGCAGGCAGGGGGGCAGTCCCTGGGCATAGCCCTGGCGGCGGGCTCCCTGGCCACTTTGCTCGGCGCCGGGCTGCTGCTCACCAGCCGGCATCTGAGGGTGCGGGATCGCAAACGGCGGGCCGCCGCCCTGTGGGAGGCCAGCGGCTCCATGATCCTGATGATCCCGGCGGTGGTGCTCTCCACCGGCCTCTTCATCCTGTTCATGCCTTTCACCGACGTCTTTGCCCTGGGCCCCTGGCTGGTGGTGCTGGTCAACGCGCTGATGGCGCTGCCCTATGTGCTGCGCACCCTCTCGGCCCCCATGCAACTGGTGGTGCGCCAGTACGATCGGCTGGCGGACAGCCTGGGGGTGCGCGGCCTGCATCGCCTGCGCCTGGTGGAGTGGCCCCTGCTGCGCCGTCCGCTGGCCCTGGCCATGGCGCTCTCGATGATATTGTCCCTCGGGGATCTCGGGGCCATCGCCATGTTCGGCAGCCAGACCCTCACCACCCTGCCCTGGCTGCTCTATCAGCAGCTCGGCAGCTACCGGCTGACCGAGGCGGCCGCCACCGCCCTGCTGCTGCTCACCCTCTGCTTCTCCCTATTCTGGCTGGTGGAGCGGGGACTGGGAGGCAGGCATGTGGATCACTGATCCCCGGCGGCATTGCCGCCTCCCTGCCCCCAGGATCCGGCCGGGCACGCCCCTGGGGCGCCCCTTGGAGCAGTCACTCACGCTGCCTTTCATCAATTTTTCTTACTTGTTGTTCTATAAAACGACATTCAGGAGCCAAACATGCTGGTAATTGAGGAACTGGTCACCAGTTATCCCGACTGGCAGGTGACCTTCAGTGCGACCTTGCCCAAGGGGGAGATCACCGCCCTCATCGGTCCGAGCGGCGCCGGCAAGTCCACCCTGCTCGGCATGATCGCGGGCTTCGTGCCGGTGGAGTCGGGCACCCTCACCTTCGACGGCCAGGATCTGCAGTCACTGGGCCCCGCCGAGCGCCCGGTCACCACCCTGTTCCAGGATCACAACCTCTTCCTGCACCTGTCGGTGTTCGACAACATCGCCATCGGCCTGCATCCCGGCCTGCGCTTGAATCCGGCCCAGAAAAGGCAGGTGCAGGAGGCCGCTGACAAGGTGGGCCTGGGGGAGATGCTGACGCGCCTGCCGGAGCAGCTCTCCGGCGGCCAGCAGCAGCGGGTGGGGCTGGCCCGCGCCCTGGTGCGGGGCAGGCCGCTGCTGCTGCTGGACGAGCCCTTCTCGGCCCTCGATCCGGCCCTGCGCCGGGAGATGCTGGCGGAGGTCGCCCGCCTCGCCTGCGAGCAGGGCATCACCGTGCTGATGGTCTCTCACAACCCGGAGGATGCCCAGCTCATCGCCGATCAGGTGCTTTTCATCGACGCAGGGCGCATCGCCTTGCAGGGCAAGCCGGATATCCTGCACAGCAGCGATCACCCCGGGCTGCTGCGCTACCTGGGCCGACCGAGAGAGGCATGAGATAGGCGGGATCAAAAAAGGGGAAGCCGTCCGACTTCCCCTTTCTCATGCAGAGATCCCGTCAAATCAGAGATTTTCCTCGGCGAACGAAGCCAGCCTGCTGCGCACCACCCCGTTCAGGAAGATGTTGGCACTGCCGTCGAAGTCCTTGAACCGCTCGACGATGTAGGTCAGACCCGAGGTCACCGGGCTCAGGTAGTTGGAGTCGATCTGAGCCAGGTTGCCGGAGCAGACGATCTTGGTCCCCTCCCCGCAGCGGGTGATGATGGTCTTGATCTGGGACGCGGTCAGGTTCTGGCACTCGTCCAGCAGCACGAAGGTGTTCTGGATGCTGCGCCCGCGCATGAAGTTGACCGATTTGAACTGGATATTGGCCTTCTCCATGATGTAGCTGAGCGACCCGCTCATGTTCTCGTCCTGCTTGTGCAGCACCTCCAGGGTGTCGGTCACCGCCGCCAGCCAGGGCATCATCTTCTCCTCCTCGGTGCCGGGCAGGAAGCCGATGCTCTCGGCAATTTCCGGGGTATTGCGGGTGACGATCACCTTCTCGTAGATCCCCTTCTCGATCACCAGCTCCAGCGCCGCCGCCATGGCGAGCAGGGTCTTGCCGCAGCCCGCCGGGCCGGTCAGGATCACCAGGTCGATGTGCGGATCCAGCAGGGCATCCAGCGCCATGCCCTGATAGACGTTCTTGGGATGCACCCCCCAGGCCTTGCGGGACATCAGCCGCTCGCGGCCGAGATCTTTCAGGCGGATCTTGTTGCCGTCGTGGCTCAGTACCCGCGCGGCAAAGAAGTTCTCCTCGTCCAGCAGGTACTGGTTGACGTGGACTCCCTCCAGCAGGTTGGCATCGATGACGTGGACCGTATCGCGGCCATGGGTTTCGCTGTCGCACTCGCCGACCCGCTCCCAGAAGCTGCCGGGCACCACCTGGAAGCCCTTGGCGAGCAGGCGGATGTCGTCGATGAGCTGGTCGCTGCGGTAATCCTCCACATGGGCAAGACCTGCTCCCTTGGCCTTGAGGCGCATGTTGATGTCTTTGGTGACCAGCACCACCTGACGCTTCATCTCGTGCTTTTGCAGGTAGAGGGCGGCGTTGATGATGCGGTTGTCCGCCTCCTTGTCGGTGAACACCTCGGCATCCTGGGGCAGATGGTGATCGCTGAAGATGGAGATACGGCCGCTCGCCTCGCCGGCCAGTGCCACTCCTTGCACTATCTGCTCCGGAGTCGCATCGCGGAAGACATCTTCCAGGGCACGGATGGCGATGCGGGCATCACGGCTGACGTCCTTCTGGCGATCCTTGATGTTGTCGAGCTCTTCGAGCACCGTCATGGGGATGAGCACGTCGTGCTCTTTGAAGGAGTAGATGGCGAGGGGTTCGTGAAGCAGAACGTTGGTATCCAGGATAAACAGCTTTCGGTCCGTGTTGTCCATAAGCATCCTCCTTGGCACTGAAGGTGCCACGTGTGTGAATCTCAGATGTCATTGAAACCACACGGCCGTGACAGTTTTATTACCCCCAACGCTACGCCCGAATTTACCGGTGCGCAACAAATCGCTGCCATCATGGGCGTCGTTCGAACATAAAATCAGCAACGAAAAGGCCGGCATGTTGCCGGCCTTTGGTGGCAATCAGCACCTCAACCGCACTTGGAATCCCCGCAATTGAGACAGGTCATGCAGCCATCCTTTTGCACCAGCGCCTTGGTGTGGCACTTGTAGCAGAGCGCGGCACTGGGTGGGAAACCGCTGCCCGCCGGCTGCTCTTCTGCCTGTTGCTGTGCCTGCAATTGCGCCTGCTTCTCGGCCAGGAACGCCTGCTGGTGCTCGTCCAGCCCGGGCACCTTGAGCATGCCGATCTCGGTGAGATGGGTTTCGATCACGTTGCCAATTTCGGCGATGAGAGAGGGCACGTACTTGCCCTTGTTCCAGTACCCCCCCTTGGGATCGAACACGGAGCGCAACTCCTCCACCAGAAAGGTGACGTCCCCTCCCTTGCGAAACACCGCCGAGATGATGCGGGTCAGCGCCACTATCCACTGATAGTGCTCCAGGCTCTTGGAGTTGATGAAGATCTCGAACGGGCGCCGGGTCTCGTGCACCGTGCCCTCGTTGAGAATGATGTCGTTGATGGTGATGAACAGCGAGTGCTCGGAGACATGCTCCGGCGTTTTCAGCTTGTAGGTGGTGCCCATCAACCGCTCCGGGCGCAACACGGTTTCATGCATGTGCACCACGTCATCCTGGGGCGTCGGCGCATCTTGCGGCTCATCCCGGGTTTTTACCTTGTAGGCGACGATTTTTCTGTCGATTTTCTTGACCATGTCTCGTCCTCAGAACTTGCCGTAATAGCCTTCTTTCAAGGCGTCATAGAGGTTGGCGGCGGTGTGCAGCTCGCCATCGTATTCGATCTCCTCGTTCCCCTTCGCCGTGATGACGGTGCCATCTTCCAGGGTGAACTCGTAACTGGTGTTCTCCAGATCCTTCTCCTTCACCAGCACGCCCTGGAAGGCGGCCGGGTTGAAGCGGAAGGTGGTACAGCCCTTGAGGCCGGAGTCCGAGGCATAGAGGTAGATATCCTTGAACTGCTCGAACGGAAAATCGGTCGGCACGTTGGCGGTCTTGGAGATGGAGGAGTCGATCCAGCGCTGGGCCGCCGCCTGGATATCCACGTGCCCGGTCGGCGTGACGTCGTCCGCGGTGATGAAGTAATCCGGCAGGCGGCTACCCTCCTCCTCGGCATAGGGCATGGCGGCCGGGTTCACCAGCTCGCGATAGGCCAGCAGCTCGAAGGAGTAGACATCCACGCTCTCCTTGCTCTTCTTGCCCGGCTTGATGACATTGCGGCTGTAGTGGTGGGCAAAGCTCGGCTCGATGCCGTTGCTGGCGTTGTTGGCGAGCGACAGGGAGATGGTACCGGTCGGCGCTATGCTGCTGTGATGGGTGAAGCGTCCACCCACCTCAGCCAGCTCGGCCACCAGAGCGGGATCCACCTCGGCCACCTGCTGCATGTAGCGGCTGTAGCGGGCATGCAACACCTTGCCCTTCACCTTGTCGCCGAGCTTGATGCCATCTGCCGCCATTTCGGGGCGCAGACGCAGCATCTTGCCGGTGACTTCGAACTCCTGCTCCATGATGGGGGCCGGCCCCTTCTCCTTCGCCAGACGCAGAGACTCCTGCCAGCCGGTCATCGCCAGCTCCTGGGAGACCTGTTCGGTGAAGGCGACGGAGGCCGCAGAGCCGTACTTGATGCGCAGCATGGTGAGGGTCGAGCCCAGCCCCAGGAAGCCCATGCCGTGGCGACGCTTGGCGGTGATCTCCTCGCGCTGCTTGGCCAGCGGCAGCTGGTTTATCTCCACCACGTTGTCGAGCATGCGGGTGAAGATGGCCACCACCTTGCGAAACGCGGGCTAGTCGAAGGCGGCCTGCTCGGTGAAGGGATCGCGCACGAAGGTGGTCAGGTTGACCGAGCCCAGCAGGCAGGCCCCATAGGGCGGCAGAGGCTGTTCACCGCAAGGGTTGGTGGCACGGATCTCTTCGCAGAACCAGTTGTTGTTCATCTGGTTCACCTTGTCGATCAGGATGAAACCGGGCTCCGCATAGTCGTAGGTAGAGGTCATGATGACGTTCCACAGCTTGCGCGCGGGCAGGGTCTTGTAGACCTTGCAGGCCACCTGGCCCAGCTCGTTGATCACCACACCCTCCTTGTTGGGCCAGTCCGCCCAGACCACCCTCGCAGGGTCATCCAGCGCGATGCCATCCTGCTCCACCTCCTTGGCGGTGTAGGGGAAGATCAGTTGCCAGGGGGCATCCTCCTTCACCGCACTGACGAACTCTTCGGTGATGAGCAGGGAGAGGTTGAATTGACGCAGGCGACCATCCTCCCGCTTGGCCTGGATGAACTCGACGACATCGGGGTGACGGATATCCATGGTGCCCATCTGGGCGCCACGACGGCCACCGGCAGAGGAGACGGTAAAGCACATCTTGTCGTAGATATCCATGAAGGAGAGCGGCCCCGAGGTATAGGCCCCCGCTCCCGAGACGAAGGCTCCGCGCGGTCGCAGGGTCGAGAAGTCGTAACCGATGCCGCAACCCGCCTTCAGGGTCAGCCCCGCCTCGTGCACCTTGCCGAGGATATCGTCCATCGAATCCTCAATGGTGCCGGAGACGGTGCAGTTGATCGTGGAGGTCGCCGGCTTGTGCTCAAACGCCCCGGCGTTGGAGGTGATACGGCCCGCCGGAATGGCACCATTGCGCAGGGCCCACAGGAAGGGTTCATACCAGGTGTCGGGTTCGCGCTCCTGCGCAGCCAGCGCGCGAGCGACACGCTGGTAGGTCTCGTCGATGGAGCCGTCGATGGGGGCGCCATCCTTGCTCTTGAGACGATACTTACTGTCCCAGATCTCGAGAGACGTCTCCTGCAGAGGGATCTGGCGGCTGGCGGTGACGCCCTCCAGTACCGGAATGGATTTAGCCATGGTCAATCAACCTCCTGTGAATGGGGCAATATCGTGACAAGAACACTACCAGTAGTAAATTTAAGAACTTAAAACACAATATGTTGTGATTCATCCGTCGTAAGGGCGCCGATTCTATCCTAAAAAAATGCCCCGGCCAGCAGATTTCTGGGCCAGGGCATTTAACCGGTTCAATTTCCGAGAGATTTAAAGCGAGAGACTATCTCAGGGTTTCTTGACGTATACGCTCGGTGTCTCACCCGCCATATTCAGATAGAACTCATAGACGCCATCCGCCTCGGGCGAGAACTTCATGTCCTCATACTTGGAGCACGGATTGACCGGTACAGGTTCCCCGCCGAGCACGGCAACGCCATCGCTCGGGCTCTTGTAACCGAAGTTGGTGCCACAACTCCAGCCGGAGTCGGCAAACTTGAACTTGTAAGGAGCCCACTCTTTCTTGAGCGTCCCCTTGGCCATGTAGAGCTTGTCGGCAACCTTGACGACCTTGCTTTCGTCGGTGGCCATCCAGTCGTTCATCTCACCACGCAGGTAGATGGACTTGCCGCCGAAGTCGCTGTTGTCCGCCGCCGCCTGCTCTGCACCACCATTGGATGCGCAACCGCCTAATACCAGGGTTCCCGCCGCCAGCATCATCGTTACTGTTCTTTTGAACATGTGTCCATTCCTCAAATTATTGTGATTCCTTGGTCCATCGATGTGGACCCGGGAATTAAACCAGAGCAGGCATGACAAGAAAGGTAGAAGCATCACATTCTGTGCTTTTTATATCCAGAATGCAGGCTTTCGAATAGATATTGAACAGAGACGGGCCACAAACAAGTCGATATTAGCTGGGATGATGAATGCGAGTATCAGAAAACACGGCGGGAAACAGCACCATAGTGCCCGCTTGCCCTCCAGTGAGTGCTGAATTTCAGGCAATAAAAAACCCCGCTCGAGTGAGCGGGGTTTCTTGTATTGGGTGCCTGGCAGTGTCCTACTCTCGCATGGCGAATGCCACACTACCATCGGCGCTACAGCGTTTCACTTCTGAGTTCGGCATGGGGTCAGGTGGTTCCACTGCGCTATTGCCGCCAGGCAAAATCTTAATCCAGAAAGCTGACGTGAATAACGACTTTGCTAGTTGCTTGTCATTACCACTGAATTTGTAAGTAGTTCACTCATTCGCTACAAGGCCAGAAACACTTCTTGGGTGTTGTATGGTTAAGCCTCACGGGTAATTAGTATGGGTTAGCTCAACGTATCGCTACGCTTACA